>JAUNUL010000069.1:0-9564 GCA_030538175.1 Propionibacteriaceae bacterium
CAGGGGCGAGGTCTCGGCGAACCCGCCGGTCGCCCGATGCAGGACCGGGCCGAGATCCAGGCCCTTCCCCTTCCAGTACGCCTCAGCGGTGCGGGTCTCCAGCATGTCCACGCGGCCGATGGCTTCGGCGAGCGTGCGGAAACCGAGGGCGGCCAGATGCTCGCGGACCTCCTCGGCGATGTACTCGAAGAAGTTCACGATGAACTCGGGCTTGCCCGTGAACCGCTCGCGGAGCACCGGGTTCTGGGTCGCCACACCCACCGGGCAGGTGTCCAGGTGACACACGCGCATCATCACGCAACCGGAGACGACCAGAGGTGCGGTCGCGAACCCGAACTCCTCAGCGCCGAGCAGGGCGCCGATGATGACGTCACGGCCGGTCTTGAGTTGGCCGTCGACCTGGACGACGATCCGGTCCCGCAGCCCGTTGATGAGCAGGGTCTGCTGGGCCTCGGCGAGCCCGAGCTCCCACGGGCCACCGGCGTGCTTGAGCGAGGTGAGCGGCGCTGCACCCGTGCCACCGTCATGGCCAGAGATGAGCACCACATCGGCTTTGGCCTTGGACACCCCGGCGGCGACCGTGCCGACCCCGACCTCGGCCACGAGCTTCACGTGAATCCGCGCCGTGGGGTTGGCGCACTTCAGATCGTGGATGAGCTGCTTGAGGTCCTCGATCGAATAGATGTCGTGATGGGGCGGCGGCGAGATGAGCCCTACCCCCGGCGTGCTGTGCCGGGTCTTCGCGACCCATGGATAGACCTTGTTGCCCGGCAGCTGACCGCCCTCACCGGGCTTGGCGCCCTGGGCCATCTTGATCTGGATGTCATCGGCGTTGGTCAGATAGTCGGACGTGACGCCGAAGCGACCCGAGGCGACCTGCTTGATCGCCGAGCGGCGGGTCGGGTCATAGAGCCTGTCCGGATCCTCGCCACCCTCGCCGGTGTTCGACTTGGCGCCGAGCATGTTCATCGCGATCGCGAGCGTCTCGTGGGCCTCGCGGCTGATCGAGCCATAGGACATGGCACCGGTCGAGAAGCGCTTGACGATGGCCGACACCGGCTCGACCTCATCGATGGAAATCGGGGCCCGGTCGCTGGTGAACTCCAGCAGACCACGCAGCGTCATCAGCCGCTTGGACTGATCATCGACGCGGTCTGTGTACTGCTTGAAGATGTCGTAACGCCCGGACCGCGTCGCATGCTGGAGCCGGAAGACGGTCTCGGGGTCGAACAGGTGCGGCTCACCCTCACGGCGCCACTGGTATTCGCCGCCGACCTCGAGCTCGCGGTGCGGCAGTGGGATGCCATCGGCCGGATAGGCCCGCAGGTGCCGCAGCCGGATCTCTTCGGCGACCTCGTCCAGACCGAGCCCACCAAGCCGCGACGGTGTCCCCGTGAAGTACTGCTCCACCACCTCATCGGAGAGCCCGAGGCACTCGAAAATCTGGGCTCCCGTGTACGACGCGACCGTCGAGACACCCATCTTGGACATGACCTTGAGCACGCCCTTGCCGAGGGCCTTCTTGACGTTCCTGACCGCGATCTCGGGGTCGACCGAGACATAAACGTCCTCGCGGGCCATGTCCTCGGCGGTCTCGAACACCAGATACGGGTTCACCGCCGAAGCACCGAACCCGAGGAGAGTCGCCACGTGGTGGACCTCACGGACGTCACCGGCCTCGACGACGAGCGCGGACCGCGTACGCGCCTTCTGGCGGACCAGGTGATGGTGCACCGCCGAGGTCAGCAGCAGGGACGGGATCGGCGCCAGCTCGGCATTGGAGTGCCGGTCCGACAGGATGACGGTCCGGGCGCCGTCGAGGATCGCCTGATGCACTTCCTTGCAGATCCGGTCGAGCGCATGGCGCAGGCCCATGCCACCGTCCTCGACCCGATAGAGGCCACGGACCGTGTGGGGTGCCAAGCCCGGCATATCCCCGCGCCGGTTGAGGGTGACCAGCTTGGCGAACTCGTCGTTGTCGAGCACCGGGAACGGGATCACGATCTGACGACACGACTCCGGCCCGGGGGCCAGCAGGTTCTCTTCCTGGCCGATGGTGCCGGCCAGCGAGGTGACCAGTTCTTCGCGGATCGCGTCCAGCGGCGGGTTGGTGACCTGGGCGAACAGCTGGGAGAAATAGTCGAACATCAGCCGCGGGCGCTGGCTGAGCGCGGCGATCGGTGAATCGGTGCCCATGGATCCGATGGCCTCGGCACCGGTGTTGGCCATCGGCGCGACGATGAGGCGCAACTCTTCATCGGTGTAGCCGAACACCTGCTGCCGCCGGGTCACCGACCGGTGGCCGTGGATCGTGTGGTCACGTTCGGGCAGGTCGTCGAGACTGATCAGGCCCTCTGCCAGCCACTGCCCATAGGGCTGCTCGGCGGCCAGTGCGTCCTTGATCTCGTCATTGGGGATGACCCGGTGCTCGGCAAGGTCGGCGAGGAACATCTGCCCCGGCTGCATGCGCCCCTTGGCCGTGATGGTGGCGGGGTCGAGGTCCGGGAGCACCCCGGACTCCGAGGCCAGGACCACCAGACCATCCGAAGTGATCCAATAGCGCCCCGGCCGCAACCCGTTGCGGTCCAGGACCGCCCCGATCACCGTGCCATCGGTGAAGCAGACGCTCGCGGGACCATCCCAGGGCTCCATCAGGCAGGAGTGGAATCGATAGAAGTCACGTCGCTTCGGGTCCATGGCGGGGTTGTTCTCCCAGGCCTCCGGGATCATCATCAACACCGCATGGGGCAGCGAGCGACCACCGAGATGCAACAGCTCGAGGACTTCGTCGAAGGAGGCCGAGTCGGACTGCTCGGGGTTGCAGATCGGGAAGAGCCGCTCCAGGTTCCCCGGGATCAGCTCGGAAGCGAGCAACTCCTCGCGGGCCCGCATCCAGTTGCGGTTGCCCTTCACGGTGTTGATCTCACCGTTGTGGGCGATCATCCGGAACGGGTGGGCGAGTTCCCAGGCAGGGAACGTGTTGGTCGAGAACCGCGAGTGCACGAGTGCCAACGCGCTCGCCAGGCGCTGGTCGTGCAGGTCGGGGAACACGGCCTCAAGTTGATCGGTCGTCAGCATGCCCTTATAGACCAAGGTCCGGGCCGACAACGACGGGAAATACACCCCGAGCTCATGCTCACAACGGCGGCGCAGTCCGTACGCCAGCCGGTCCAGTGCCAAACCGGTTTCCCCGTCGGGTCCGGAGACGAGCAGATGGGCGAAGTGCGGCATGCGCTCCAGGGACACCGGGCTGAGCGTCGAGCTGTCCACGGGAATATCTCGCCAGCCCAGCACAGCCAGGCCTTCGCTCACGGCGATCTTCTCCACCGCGTCCATCGACTGTCGGCGTGCGGACTCGTCGGTGGGCAGGAAGGCCGCGCCCACGGCGTACGCCCCCGTGGGCGGCAACGCGAAACCGCAGACAGCCCGCAGGAACGCATCGGGCACCTGGATGAGGATTCCCGCCCCGTCGCCGGCAGCAGTATCCGCGCCGGTCGCACCCCGGTGGTCGAGATTGCGCAGTGCTGTCAGGCCCTTGGCGACGATGTCGTGGTCAGGAATCCCGCTCAGGTGGGCGACGAATGCAACACCGCAGGCGTCGTGCTCGAACAAGGGGTCATACAGGCCCTCGGCGCGGCGCTGCAGTTGACGGACCTGGGACTCCTGGGTCATTGCCTCTCCTGACGTGTTTGCCGTTGTCACGGTTAGCCGGAGAGAGCGCTCACTTTCGGGGCCGCAAAAATCACCAGCCCCGAGTGTGGGCTTCGATGACCCTCTGCGGCAGGAAACACTGGGGACCGCCCCGGCCGGAGCAGTCCCCCAGGAGCGATCAGGAGTTCGATCGCACGCGTGGCGGAACCCCGCCGGGTTCGGCCGGGTCCGCGTTCTTGTCCCGAGCCGGCCGCCCCCGCTCGGCGAGTGCGGCTCGTCGATAGTAATAGAACGAAACGCCCGCGGCGAGAGCACAGGCCAAAGAAATTGCGAACATCGGCTGCCACATCGCCTGTTCCTCATCCAGGATCAGGAAGAAGCCGAGGCCATAGACGAGCCGGAAAGCGACCGCGGACGCCCAATGGCCAGTCCGCATGTTGCTGTGCATGGTGACGAACAGCAGCGAGACGGTGATCGTCATCGCATAGTGGAAGACGAGGAACAACAACAGCACCAGGACGCTGCCAGTGCGGCCGAAGCGATCCAGCGCCGCCTGCCAGGCCGGCCACGACCACGTGCCCCAGATCAGCCCGATGATCACGCTCGTCGTGAGGACGCTGTAGCGCTCACGCAGGCTCGGCTGGAGGACCGTGCGAAAGCCGAACTCCTGCAGGATCAGCCCGATCGTCATGCCGACGCCCACCAACACCAGGATCGTCAGTGAATCCCCTGGCAGCGCCAAGGGGTGCGGGACCAGCGGCAGCTCGATCGGCTTCATCCGCCAACGGAAGAACGTATAGAACTGCACGCACGACAGCACGATCGCCAACGCGATCGCCACCGCCAGCACCACGCGGCGCACGACCTGCACATTGAAACCCAAGCCGGGGACCCACCGGGCGCCCAGATTCAGTCGGCGGTTCAGCATCAGGACCGCGAGACCCCCCGCGAACGGACCAAGGGAACCAAGATCAACGACCCAATAGGCGATGGCGAACCGCGCGTGCAACCAGAAGCCCACCGCCGACACCACGGCCGTGACCACACTGAACACCGCGAGCATCAGCCCGATGCGTTGTTTCACTCCCACTCCCCTCACGTGCTGCCCATCCATTCTGGCTCATCCTTGGCGACCCCGCTCAACGCATGGCCGCGACGAGGACCACCAGATCCTCGGCCATCTCATCGACGGCGATGTCCGATGTCCAGACCAGTACGCCAGTTCCGGTGCGATCAAATGCGATCACGTGATCGCTGTGGACAAGCGTGGAATCGTCGGCTCGATGGATTTCCACTCCCAGATCGTGGGCGATCCGGTGGATGTCGGTCTCGGAGCCTGTGAGGCCGATGAATTCTTGGTCGAGGCCGGCCAACCAGTCGTGGAGGCGGGCCAGGTGTGCGGGATCGGGCGTGGGCTCGATGTCGATCACCAGCACGCCCACGTCATCGCGGACGTCCTGGGGCACCCGGTCGAGAGCCGCTGCCAATCCGGTGAGCACCTCGGAACACCCGTGGGCGCAGTCGGGATACCCGAAATAGACGAGGGTGACCGGTCGGCTGGGGCTCTTGCGCAGGCTGAACGGCTGGCCGTGGGTATCCCGGAGGGTGTGGTCGGGCAGGACGAACGGCCGGTCCTGCCAGGCACCGTGGAAGGACGGCGAGGCCGCCGCTTCCTTCGGTGCCACCGCACCCCGCGTCCCTGGCGCGCACCCGGTGATGACCAACACGCCCAACAGCGCCAGCGCAACGAGGCGGGGCAGCGTGACGACGCGGGGCAGCACGGCGGTCAGCCGCGGCACCCTGCCGCGAGGTCGTCGAGGACCTTCTGCAGTCCGCTGAGGTTGCTCGGGTCACCGGCGTCCTCGGCGGCGATCAGGGTGCGCACGAGCGCCGACCCGACGATCACGCCATCGGCGAACTGGGCGATCTCGCGTGCCTGCTTGCCACCCGACACACCCAGGCCGATGCCGATCGGCACGTCGGGACGCAGCGCACGGATGCGGCGTACCAGCTCCGGAGCAGCCGTGGACGACTGCTCGCGGGCACCGGTCACGCCCATCACCGCGGTCGCATAGACCCAGCCGCGGCAGGCATCCACCGTCGAGGCGATGCGCTCATCGGTCGACGACGGCGCAACGAGAAAGATCCGGTCCAGACCGTGTTCGTCGGAAGCCTCCATCCAGGCGCCAGCCTCGTCCGGGGTCAGGTCGGGGGTGATCAGACCACAGCCGCCAGCATTGGCGAAGTCCCGGGCGAACCGGTCGACGCCGTAGCGCTCGACGAGATTCCAATACGTCATCACCACCGCACGCCCACCGGCCTCCGTGACGGCCTCGGCTGCCGCGAAGGCATCCTTCGTGCGCACACCACGGGCCAGGGCCGTCGTCCCGGTGCGCTGAATCACCGCACCGTCCATCACCGGATCGGAATAAGGCAACCCGATCTCGACGACATCGCAGGTGCGGGCCATTGCGCGCAGTGCATTCAAGGAGGTCGGCACATCCGGATAACCAACGTGCATGAAGCCGATCAGGGCAGCCCTGCCCTCGGCCTTCGCCGCCGTGAGCGCGGCACCGGTCTTGCCGGTATCGAAGCTGATCACGATTCGCCACCTGTCGTCAGATCCGCACTGCCATCGAGACCGAACCACTTGATCGCGGTCTCCACATCCTTGTCCCCCCGACCGGACAGGCTGACCAGGATCAGGGGTTCGGCATCGGGATCGGTCTCTGCGACCCGCTTGCCCAACCGCAACGCACCCGCCAGGGCGTGCGCGGACTCGATCGCGGGCATGATGCCCTCGGTCTGGGTGAGCAGCTTCAGCGCATCCATGGCCTCGGCGTCGGTCACCGGCTCATAGTGGGCGCGACCGGTATCAGCGAGCCACGCATGCTCCGGGCCCACACCCGGATAGTCAAGGCCGGCCGAGATCGAATGCGATTCACGCGTCTGGCCATCCTCGTCCTGGAGCACGAAGGTGCGCATGCCATGCAGCACACCCGTCTGCCCCTCGGTGATCGTCGCGGCATGCAGGCCGGTGTCCAGCCCCGACCCCCCGGCCTCGAAACCATAGAGTGCGACGCTTTCGTCGGCGATGAAATCGGCGAAGATGCCCATCGCATTCGAGCCACCGCCGACACACGCCGTCACATAATCAGGCAGGGCCCCGAAGCGGGCCTGCATCTGGTGACGGGCCTCAGTGGAGATGATGCGCTGGAACTCCCGCACGATCATCGGGAACGGGTGCGGTCCCCCGACCGAACCGATCAGATAGTGGGTGTTGTCGACGGTCGCGACCCAGTCCCGCAGCGCCTCGTTCATGGCGTCCTTGAGGGTCTGGGACCCGGAGCGGACCGCGACGACCTCGGCGCCGAGCATCTGCATGCGGGCGACGTTCAGCGCCTGCCGGTCGGTATCAACCTGGCCCATATAGACGCGGCACGCCATGCCGAACAGCCCCGCCGCCGTCGCGGTGGCGACGCCATGCTGGCCAGCCCCGGTTTCGGCGATCAGCCGGGTCTTGCCCATCCGCTTCGTCAGCAACGCCTGACCGAGGACGTTGTTGATCTTGTGCGATCCGGTGTGGTTCAGGTCCTCGCGCTTGAGCACGATGCGGGCCTTGCCGGCGTGCTTCGAGAAGTTCGGCGCCTCGGTGATCGGGCTCGGCCGCCCGACATATTCAGTGTGCAAACGCCCGAGCTCGGCGGCGAACGCCTGATCGTGGCGGGCCTCCTCGAAGGCCCGCTCGAGCTGGTCCAGGGCGGCGTACAACGCCTCGGGCACGAACTTGCCACCGAATCGGTCGAAATGGCCGCTGGCATCGGGCATCACTCGGGATTCCACTGTGTCTCCAAGGGTGGGAATGAGTTGTTCGGCCGCTGGGTCGCTCAGCGGCCCGCCGCGAGCATGGCGCGCACGGCGTCGGCAGGATCGGCACCCGTCACGAGGGCTTCCCCGACCAGCGCCACGTCAGCACCCGCTGCGGCGAAGTCAGCGACATCGGCGGCCGTGCGTACACCCGACTCGGCCACCTTGATGACGCCGGCGGGAATGTCGGCGGCAAGACGGGCGAAGTTCGAGCGATCAACCTCAAGAGTCTTCAGGTCACGGTTGTTGACCCCGAGCACGTCCGCACCGGCGCTGAGGGCGCGGGCGACCTCGTCGGCTGTGTGTGCCTCGACGAGCGAGGTCAGCCCGAGTGAGGTCGCGTACGCCAACAGGTCTGCCAGCTGACTATCCGACAGCGCGGCGACGATCAGCAGGATCAGGTCGGCGCCGTGGGCGCGAGCCTCGAGGATCTGATAGTCGGTGACCACGAAGTCCTTGCGCAGGATGGGCACGTCGACCCGCTCCCGCACCGCGATCAGGTCGGCCAGGGAACCGTTGAAACGTCGTTCTTCAGTCAGCACGGAGATGGCGGAGGCCCCACCATCGGCGTACGCCGCTGCCAAGGCGGCAGGATCGGTGATCTCCGCAAGCGCACCCTTGGACGGGCTCGAACGCTTGACTTCAGCGATCAATCGGATCCCGGGGGAACGGAAATCTGCGCGGGGATCACGAGGGGCCGGCAGCGCGTCGACCCGCTCGGTCAATTCCGCCACCGACACCGCCCGCTGCCGGACGGCCAAATCCTCCCGGACCCCGACGATGATGTCGTCGAGAACGGTCATCAGTCCTGCCCAAGCCCCATCTTGTTCATCACGCCACCGACCAGCGGTGACAGCGCGAAGACGATGCCTCCAACGATCGCAATCGGGATGTTGATCGAGGGGAACTCACCCGGGCCGGAGAGGAAGGCGATGGTCAGGATGATCGCTCCGATGAGCGCCATGATCGAGCCCGTCCACGCCGCAGCGGTGCGGCCGTGGTGGATTTCCTTGACGGTGGTGCGACGACGGTTCATCGATCTCTCTCTCAGGCAGGCTCAAACAAGCTTCGCGTCATTCTCCCCGATCAGGCTGGTTCCTGCCAGTCGGATCGCGGTCCGGGCTCGGGTTGCCCTCGGTGGGATCGAAGCCCGCATCCATAGCCTTCCATACGTCGGCGGCATCGTCCTCGGCAACGGTGGCAGCGCGGGCGGTCAGCCGGGCGTACTTGTCCCGGCGGCGAGGCCAGCGCCCTGCCCGGGCGGTGAGTACGCCCCCACCCGCGGCGACCAGCACACCGCACAGGAGATAACCCCAGCGGACACCGGACTGCGTGAGCTCCTGGGCACCGGGGATCAGCGCCGGACCCGTGGTGAGTTCGACGCCATCCACGGAGGCGGTGAGTGCCACGGCCACCATGGCGATGCCGAGCACGACGATCAGGACGCCGAGCACCTGGCGGGCCCGGGTTCCCGAGAGCGCGGCGAGGCCCGTGCCGGCCGCGGCGGCACCGGCCAGCACACCTGCCAGGGAGCCGGTCGCGTCATTGCCGGTCAACCCGGGAGTCAGCGCCGGATGCGTCCACCAATTCTGGGTTGCCAGCAGCAGTCCGACGAGTCCGCCCAGGGCCAGGAGCCCGAACGCGAGGCCACGTTCCCGGGCGGACCCTGCGGATTCCGATGTCCCTGCGGGCTCAGAAGCCGCTGCGGGCCGGGGAGACGGATCAGCCATGTTGGCCTTCGAGCCCGGTCAAACCATCGGCAGCCACGATCGCCCGCAGGACTGCGGCGGCCTTGTTGCGGCACTCGATGTCCTCGTTTGCGGGGACCGAATCCGCGACGATGCCGGCACCTGCCTGCACATAGGCGGTGCCGTCCTTGATGAGGGTGGAGCGGATCGCGATGGCGGTATCGGAATTGCCCTGGAAGTCGAACCAACCGACCACCCCGCCATAGACGCCGCGCCGGGTCAGCTCCAGACGTTCGATGATCTCCATGGCCCGGACCTTGGGCGCGCCCGAGAGCGTGCCGGCGGGGCAACAGGCGAG
>JAUNUL010000069.1:9574-10730 GCA_030538175.1 Propionibacteriaceae bacterium
CCCGGGGAGAGCCGGCCGGTGACCGCGGCTTCGAGATGCAGGACGGGGGAATAGCGGCGTACCTGCATGAACTCGATCACCTCCACGCTGCCGGGTTCGCAGACCTTGCCGAGGTCGTTGCGGCCCAGATCGACCAACATGAGGTGTTCGGCCCGCTCCTTCTCATCAGCGAGTAATTCGGCCTCGAGGACGGCATCCTCAGCGGGATCCGCCCCGCGCGGCCGGGTCCCGGCAATCGGATGGGTGGTGGCGGTGCCGGCCTTGACCGTGACGAGCGCCTCCGGGGACGAGCCCACGATGTCGAAGCCGTCGAGACGGACCAGGAACAGATAGGGGCTCGGGTTCACCAGACGCAGCCGCCGATAGACCTCGAAGGCGTCGGCGGGATCGGCGATCTCGAAACGTTGGGAGACGACGATCTGGAACGCCTCGCCGGCCTCGATCTCATCAATCGCCGCCTGCACAGCCTGCTCGAAATCCGCGCTGGTCCGCTGCCGCGTCATTCGGTCGGCAAGATCGGCCGTGGGCGTCGTGCGGACGCGGGTCAGCGGTGCCGCGGGGGTGGCCAGATCGGCGACCATCCGCTCCACCCGGGCCACTGCGTCGGCGTACGCCTGGTCGACGCGCTCGTCAGTGGCATCAAAGTTGATCGCATTCGCCATCAACCACACTTCACCGGTTTCGTGGTCGATCGCCGCGAGATCACTGAGCAGGAGCATGGCGAGTTCGGGCACCTGCAGGTCGTCGGTCGTGTCAACGGGCAGGCGCTCGAGGCGGCGGACGATGTCGTACCCCAGATAGCCGACAAAACCTGACGTCAGGGGCGGCAGGTCCGGCTGGGGACGACCGGCGATAAGCAAGTCGAGGGATTGGCTCAGGGCTGCGAGCGGGTCGCCACCCTCCCCCGCCGAGGCAGGCAGTCCGACGGGCACTTGACCATCCCAGACAACCTCGCCGTCGCGGCTGGTCAAGGTCGCCGCGGTGCGGACCCCGACATAGGACCAGCGGGAGCGTACGCCGTGCTCCACCGACTCGAGCAGGAACGTCCCCGGCCGCGAGGCGGCGAGCCGGTGATAGACGCGGACGGGGGTCTCGGCATCAGCGAGCCGCCGGGGGGCCACGGAGATCACGCGACGGTCGCCTGCCAGCGCGCGGA
>JAUNUL010000070.1 GCA_030538175.1 Propionibacteriaceae bacterium
GGCCCTGACACCACCTTCCTTTCTGTGCTCAACGGTCTGGACAGCGAGGTGATGATCGCCGAGCGCTTCAACGCGGCCGACCGGGTGCTCCCGTGCATCGCGTTGGCGATGGATGCCGAACGCATCGGCGGCGAGGTCCGCTATCGCCAGGCCGGACGGTTGTCGTTCGGCGACCCGTTCGACGGTGCCCGGGCAGGACGAGCGGACGATGCAGACGGGTCACCAGGCGCTGTGGACATGACCAAGTCAGGTGCCGGGGTGGGAACGGGACAGCCATCCGATCGGGTGCTCCGCGTGCAGCGGGCGCTCGACCGGGCTGGGTTGGTGTGGGACACACCGACGGACATGCAGCACGCCATGTGGTGGAAGTTCATGGTCAACGTGGGCATCAACCAGGCAACCGCGGTGCTCGACGCACCCTATGGACGGTTCCAGACCGAGGGCCCAGCCCGCAGCCTCATGTGGTCCCTGGTCGAGGAAGCCATCGCCGTCGGACGAGCCGAGGGCGTCGATCTCAATGACGCCGACCGCGAGCTCTGGGTCAAGGTGCTGGCCGGCCAGCCGGCCGAGGGACGCACGTCGATGCACCAGGACGTGCTCGCCGGGCGCCCCACCGAAGTCGACATCTTCGCCGGCCGAGTCGTGGAACTGGGCGCGAAACACGGCATCCCCACGCCGCACAATCAGACGATCTGGTGGATCCTCACCAGCCCCTGGCAGGACTGAGAACTCGACCTCACAACCTCGTGGCGAGACGCGTCAGCAGGTTGGCGTCCAACTCATCCAGCGAGTCGATCACCACCGCAGCGAGGGCCAAGGCATCCGTCGCGGGCGGGTGATCCTCGTGTGGGACGGCTATGACCGTGAGCCCCGCAGCGTGGGCGGCGCGGAGACCGTTGCTCGAATCCTCAATGGCGGCACACCGCACCGGATCGACCCCGAGCAGTTCACAGGCGCGCAGATACCCGTCGGGCGCCGGTTTGCCGCGGTCCATCTCCTCGGTGGAGACGGTGACGGCGAACAAGTCGGTGAGGTCGAGTTCCGCCAGGACGGTGTCAATGAGGCGCCGCGGGGATGATGAGGCCAAGCCGATCGGCAGGAGGGCGGCCATGCGGCGTACTGCCGCGACCGCGCCGGGCATGGTCGGCAGGTGGTCGCGGTATCGCTCGGCCATCGCGTCGATCACCTCGGTCGCGACCCGATCCGGCGGCCCGGGGAGCCCGACGGTCTCGACGAGGTACGCCGCCCACTCCGGCGTGCTCATGCCCATCATCGCGGCCGTCGCTTCGTTGGGCCACGGCAGGCCTGCCTCGGCGGCGAGGCCGCGGCGGACCTCATCCCAGAGCGATTCGGTGTCCGTCAGGACCCCATCCATGTCGAAGACGAATCCCTGAAAACTCTCCGCAGCCATGACGCAACCCTCTCAGGTCGTGGGATGGGCGGGGGCCGCCGACCCGCGGGTTAGGACCCGCCCGCAATAATGGTTTATCGACTAATCTCCCGGAAGGCATCACCGTGGATACCTGGATGTGGATCGTTATAGCCGCCCTTGTCTTGATCGTCATCGTGATCCTTGTGATCGCACTGACGGGCAAGCAGCGCAAGGAACAACAACTGGCCGATCAGCGCGAGAAGGCTCAAGAACTTCGCGATCAGGGTCAGCAGGAAGAACTCAGAGCCAAGGAGTCAGCCGCCGCTGCCGCGCAGCGGGAAGCCGATGCCCATCGGGCACGCCTGGAAGCCGATCGCATGGAACGTGAGGCACGGGACGCCTCGGCGGAGGCCGAGCGCGTGCAGAACGACGCCCGCGAACACCTCAGCGAGGCCTCGCGTCTGGACCCCGACAACCGCGACCGCGGCGACCGGAACATCGACAACCGGGACCGGGCCGCACGCGACGACCGGGACTTCGACTATCGCGGCGACGACCGAGTCCTTGATCGTGATGGACGCACTGCGGCCCACGAGCGAACTGCCGACCACGACGACGCCCGCGATGTGCGCCATGACCGGGATTTCGACGACCGTGGCCGCGTCCAGGAACGCGATGTGCGGCATGGCCGTGACGCCGGGTTGGGTCGGGACGTCGACTATGGCCCCGACGGTGGTTATGACCAGCGGGCTGACGATGGACGCCACGGGAACTACGACCAGGGCCCCGACTATGGGCGCCAAGGCGAGTACGACCAAGGGGCTGATTTCGGGCGTCAGGAGGACTACGACCAGGCTGCCGACTATGGCGAGCGCGACCCCCGGCTCGACGACCCGGATCGCCGCCGTCGGTGACCCACGCCTCATTTCGGCTGCTCGGGCCGGAACAGGGTGGGCAGTTCGCGTTGCTTCAACCGGTGCCTGCCCCAATCTGCACCAGAGGGGGTACCCATCGGCACTATGCAGTCCGCCCTGCTGTAGGTGCAGATTCGGACGCTGATTGAACGAATCATCGTCGAAACCGCCAGCGCGTGAGCAAGCCAGCAGCCAGAGCAAGGCTCGGCGAACCGCCTCAGCAGCAACTGAGCCGCGACACCAGGATCGGTGTCGCGGCTCAACTCATGTCTGGAGCGAATGACGGGAATCGAACCCGCATTCTCAGCTTGGGAAGCTGATGTTCTGCCATTGAACTACATTCGCGTGTGCTGCCCGGCCATTGTAGCCGAGCCCCCCGGATCGCGCGAGCCCATTGATCGCCCGTTGTCGCGCCGTGGTTACGCTTGCCCGCATGGCACGGCATAAGGACTACCCGGGTGACTTCAAGCGGATGCCGCGGATTGAGTACGCCCCGCATCCCGGCCACCTTGCCGATCCGGGGGAGATCGTCTGGGCATGGGTGCCCTATGAGGAGGATCACCGCGAGGGCAAGGTGCGGCCGGTGTTGATCATCGGCTGGGACGGCGACTGGCTCCTTGGCGCCCCGCTGACCTCGAAGGATCACGACCTGGATCAGCAACAGGAGGCGAAAGCAGGGCGCTTCTGGGTCGAAATCGGCACCGGCGCCTGGGACCCGAAGGGCCGGGTGAGCGAAGCGCGGGTGAACCGAATCGTGCGGATCGATCCGGACTCGGTGGAGGAAGGCGGGGTCCGCCTCGACCAGAAGCGCTTCCGCCGCGTCACCAACGCCATCCGCCAGCACCACTGAGTCGCGCGGGCCGGCATGCCCCCCTGGGGCGCAGAAGCCGGGCACCCGGAAAGGGACAGTGGAGCGGGCGGCTGGAATCGAACCAACGCTTCCATCCGGGAAGGATGGCGTGCTGCCACTGCACTACGCCCGCAAGAAATCCCAACCTTAGCCGTTCATCTGCGGTTCACCGTCGCCGCCGTGCCGATGCCCGGCATTCAAGGCTCCCCCGGGTTCGCCCCCGACCGGGCGTCCAGCAGCCCTGTGATCCCACGGAGCCGTTTATGGTGGACCCATGACCTCCCCCGAACCCACCGATGTCGGCCCCAAGTTTGGTGGCGATATTCGGGTCAGCGACTCAGACCGAGATCAAGTGATGACGGTGCTCTCGACCGCGTTTGCCGAGGGCCGCCTCACCAAGGACGAGCATGATGAGCGGATCTCCGCCGCCACCTCTGCCCGAACCTTTGACGATTTGGTCCCGCTGACCCGCGATCTCGTCCCCCTGCACGCACCGATCCGCACGAACGTGCCAGCCCAGCAGCAGCAACAACACATCAACCTCCCCCAGATCGACCGCCGCAGCACTGGCGACACCGAGAACGTCATCGCAGTCTTCGGCGGCACCACCCGCAAGGGTGTGTGGCGCGCTCGACGCAGGATTAATTCGTTCACCCTGTTCGGCGGCAGTGAGCTCGACTTTTCCCAGGCCATTTTCGAGGACGATGTCATCGAGATCACCGGGTTCTGGATCTTCGGTGGTCTGGATGTGCGAATTCCGGACGGCGTCGAGGTTCACGATCAGGTCGTGGGCATTTTCGGCGGCTCCGATGTCAAGGACACCCGTCCGATGCCCGGCGGGCCGAAGATCGTCCTCAAGGGTGTCGCCCTCTTCGGCGGCGTCGGGGTGAAGGGCCCCAAGAAGAAGCGCAAGTGACCGATCACCTGTTCGCCCCGCCGACCGCGGAATGGAAACGGCTCCATCCGCGGTATCGCACGCTGCGCCGAGCCGGCGTACTGCTCGGTTGGCCGTGGCTGTTCATTGGGCCGGTCCTCGCGGGTTGGCTGCTGGTCGACCGCTGGCTCGGGATCGCGATCATCGTGGCTGCCGTGGCCTGGATGGCTTGGCGATGGTGGCGGATGGGTGCGTTGGTGCGTTCGTGGGGGTACGCGGAGTTGGCCGACGATCTTTACGTCACGCGGGGGTTGTGGTTCAAGCGCCTGACGGCCGTACCGTACGGACGGATGCAGGTCGTGGAGATCGAAGCCGGGCCGATCGAGCGGGCGCTCGGCTTGGCGACGGTGAAACTGGTGACGGCGTCGGCATCGACGGACGCGACGATCCCGGGACTGCCGACCGATCAGGCGGCCAGGCTGCGGGACAGGCTGACCGAACTCGGCGAGACCCGCACGTCCGGGCTCTGAGTCTCTGGCGAGGTCCGCACTGGACTGCTTGTGTCAGAGCGCCGCGCTAGCGTTGATTCCGTGACCGAATTCGTTCCCCCCTCGAGCGACGCGTCGCCGCCACCACCCGGGTCCTCGACAACCGGGTTTCCGGGCGTGCCCGCCCAGCCGGCAGGGCCGAACGAAGCCGTGGCGGCAGAAGTTGCGCAGGGTCCGGCACTCAAGGCGACCGAGCGGCCACATCCGCTGACCCCGCTGATCCGGGGCTGGGTGCTGCTGGTCGCCGGTGTGGTCGCAGTGGGTCAGGATCTGCTGCCGGGACGCCGCAGTCCCGATGCGCCTTCGGTGCCGTGGTGGTGGTTTCTGGTGGCGATTGGCGGGGTCGCCTTCCTGGCCGGCCTGGCGTCCATCCTCACCTGGTGGTTCACCCGGTTTGTGATCGATGACGAGGAATTCCGTGTGGAATCGGGGTTCGTCAATCGGTCTTCCAAGCGCATCGGCTTTTCCCGCATTCAGTCGGTCGACGTGGTGCAGCCGCTGGCGGCACGCATCTTCGGTCTGTGCGAGCTGCGGATTGAGGCGGGCGCCGGGGATTCCGGGGTTGTGCTGCGCTATCTCACCCGGGACAAGGCCTATCGCTTCCGCGACTATCTGTTGAGCCGCGCCCACGGCCACACCACGACGGTGGCCGAGTCCGGTGCACGGCCGCAGGCCTCGGTCTTTGAGGATCTCTCCAGTGCGGATCGGGTCCTCGTGCGGATTTCACCCCAACAGCTCTTGATCGGCCTGCTGACCTCGTTCGAGTTCTTCATCTCGGTGATCCTGTTGGTGGTCGCCGGGGTGATCGCTTGGCGCCTCGGGGCTGGGATCGCCGCCATGGCGGCCGTGTTGCCATTCGCCATGGGTGTGGTGGGGTTGGTCTCGCGACGGGTGCTGACCCAGTTCAACTACACGTTGGCCGAGACTGGTGGCGCTCAACGGCCGGCACCGGGTGCCATCGTGGGGTCTGCAGCGGAGTCACCTGCCTCCGTCGAACCCACCGGTCTGCGGATCACTCGCGGGCTGACCAACCTGACCAGTCAATCCGTCCCCTTGGATCGCATCCAGGGCGTGCGGATCCGTCAGTCCTGGCTGTGGCGTCGGCTCAAACTCCATCGGGTGGACATCGAGGTGTTGGGATATGCCTCGTCGGGCGATGACAACCAGAAACAGAGCTCCTCGATGCTCTTCCCGGTGGCCACGACCGAGCAAGTCCGGATCGCGATGGCCTATCTGCTGCCCGGTGTGCAGGACGAGTTCATCCCGCTGCACCCGGTCGACCCGAAGGCCAAGTGGCTGCGCCCGTTGTCCTTCCGGACGCTGCGTTGGGGCGCCGACGAGCGGGTGATCGTCAGCGAGGGTGGGCTGTTGGTGTTTGTGCGGGATACGGTGCCGCACGCGAAGACCCAGTCCGTCCGGGTCAGCCAGGGCCCGCTGCAGCGGCGTCTGGGACTCGCCACCGTGCACGTGGACACCACGCCCGGTCCCGTTGATTTCGTCATCCCGCACCTGCCGGTTGCCGAGGCCCGGAACATCCTCGACAACCAGCTCCCGGCCGCCGCCCATGCCCGTCAGCTGGCGGCCGACGCGAGACTCGAGCAGCAGTGGTTTGTCCGCCCGTCTCATCCGCCCGCACAAACCATGGATAGGCTCGAATCATGAGCGAACGACCCGTTCTCGGCATTGACATCGGTGGTTCCGGCATCAAGGGTGCGCCCGTGGACTTGGACGTCGGTGACTGGGCGACCGAACGAATTCGCATCCCTACGCCTGCGAAGTCCACCCCAGCCAACGTCACCAAGGTGGTGGCGGAGATCGTCGAGCACTTTGCCGACTCGATCGGCGATGGCCCGGTCGGCGTCACCGTGCCGGCTGTGGTGATGCATGGCGTCACCCGCTCCGCCGCCAACATCGACAAGAGCTGGATCGGCTTCCCCATCGAACAGCTGCTGACTGACACCTTGGGCCGCGAGGTCGTCGTGGTGAACGACGCGGACGCTGCTGGTGTGTGCGAGGTGAAATACGGCTCCGCAAAGGATCACCCGGGCTTGGTGCTGGTGACCACGCTTGGCACGGGCATCGGCACGGCCCTGGTCCACAACGGTGTGCTGATCCCCAACGCGGAGCTCGGTCACATCGAGATCGACGGGCATGACGCCGAAACCCGGGCCAGCGCGGGAGTGAAGGACCGCAAGGGGTGGTCTATGAACGAATGGATCCCGCGGATCGAGCGCTACTACCAGACCCTGGAATTGCTGCTCTGGCCCGACTTGATCGTCGTCGGCGGCGGCATCTCGCGCGACCATGAGAAGTTCCTGCCGCGGCTGCAGTTGAACACCCCGATCGTGCCCGCGACCTTTCGCAACCGAGCCGGCATCATCGGTGCAGCTCGCCTGGCCCAGGACCGGCTGATCGCTCCGGATCCACTGGACACGACCCGAGCCCCCGCGCCACGAAAATAGGCCTGTGTCGGCCCAGGCCTGGCCCGGCGACAACCGCTGGCTCCGTCCAGGTCAACCCCATCCACCGGCTTGGCCGGTCGAAACGAACTATGGAGAGGAACTCCCACATGACCAACCTTGCCCCGACCTTGACCCTGCGCTCGGGTGGCGCCATGCCCCAGGTCGCGCTGGGCACGTGGCCCATGGAGGGCGATGAGTGTGAGCAAGCGGTGCGCACCGCCCTCGAAGTCGGGTATCGCCACATCGATACCGCGGAGAACTATCTGAATGAGGAACCGGTCGGCAAGGCGTTCCGCGCGTCCGGCCTCGACCGCGGCGAGGTCTTCATCACCACCAAGTTCAACCGCAAGTGGCACGGCGATGCCGCGGGTGGCCTGCAGGGCAACCTGGATCGCCTCGGCCTCGACTATGTCGATCTCGCCCTCATCCACTGGCCCAACCCGGACCAGGATCTTTATGTGAAGGCTTGGGAAGGCCTGATCGCGCTGCAGCAGCAGGGCCTCGCCAAGGCGATTGGCACCTCGAACTTCAAGGCCGCCCACATCGATCGCCTCATCGCCGAGACCGGCGTGACCCCGGAGGTCAACCAGATCGAGATGCATCCCTACTACGACCGCGCCGCCGAGCGTGCGTATCACGCGGAGAAGGGGATCATCACCGAGGCCTGGAGTCCGCTGGGTCGCGACAACGGCCTGCGGGACGAGGCCCTGGTCAACGAGATCGCGGCCAAGCACGGCAAGACCACCGGCCAGGTGTTGCTCCGCTGGAGCATCGAGGTCGGCGCCGCTGCTGCCCCGAAGTCCGCCAGCAAGGATCGTCAGGCCGAGAACCTCGACATCTTCAGCTTCCAGCTGTCCGCGGACGAGGTCGAGGCGCTGGCCGGTCTGCAGGCCGGCCCGAAGGCTGATCCGATGATGGATTCCGATTCCTTCGGTCACTGAGTCATGATCCGCCGCGGGGCGCGCAGCCGCCGCATTCTGCCCGGCGCAATCCTCATCGTTGGATTGCTCAGCGGATGCGGCCTGTTCGCCCCCGGTGGGCCCGACGCCACCCCGTCAGGCACGTCACCTGGGACACCGCAGCTGCCCTCGTTGCAGCCAATCACCCTGACCCCGACCTCCTCACCGCCGGCGCAGCCTCCCATCACGGCGTCGCCCACACCCCTCACCACGACATCGCGGACAGCCGGACCGAGCCCGACCAGCAGTGCGTCGCAGCCCACCCCCGAGCCCCCCGGAGGTCTTAGGGGCTCTTTCGCGCACCTTGCAGCGACCCAATCCGGCCAGTTGTCGGTCGCGTATGCCCGAGTCGGACCCGGTTCGGCACCGATCGTCCTGGGTGCTGTGGGTACGCCCGTGGCTTGGTCCACAGCAAAGGTGCCGGTGGCGCTGGCTGTTGGGCGTACGCCGCAGGGGCCGGCCCTGCGATCGACCATGCGGCGCGCGATCACGGCCTCCGACAACGACGCAGCTATTCGGTTGTGGGAGTCACTCGGCGAGCCGAGCACAGCGGCTGTGGCCACTGACCGCGTGCTGCGCGATTTCGGGGATCAACAGACCCGAACGCAGGCCCGGCAGGTGCGACCGCCCTATACCGCATTCGGTCAAACTGCTTGGTCGTTGGCCGACCAGACCAGCTTCGCCGCCACCCTGCCTTGCCGCCGGGAGGCCGGGGAGGTTTATTCCGCCATGGGCGAGGTGGTTCCGAGCCAGCACTGGGGGCTCGGCCAGATTGCCGGTGCGCACTTCAAGGGCGGTTGGGGTCCGTCGGAGAGGGGATATCTTGTCCGGCAGTTCGGGGTGATTCCGTCACCCCAGGGCCGGGTCGCGGTCGCCATCGCCGTGGACGCCGACAGTTTTGAGGAAGGCACGGCAATCCTGACCCGCACGGCACAGTGGCTGGATCTGCACCGCGCGGGATTGCCGGCCGGGTCCTGCTGAGCAGATCGTGACGGCTCTGCACTGGGGATCACGACAGCGACAATCAACCCCCAAGGGCTCAGGGTTCGGATTCAGCGGGCAAGCCGTGCTGAATCCGAACCCGGTCGGTTCAGTGCAGGATCCGCAGTTCCTTGGCCTGCTCGGTGAGCTGGTCACGGAAGTCGGGGTGAGCGATGGAGATCAGCTGCTCGGCCCGCTCGTGGAGCGAGGCCCCGCGCAGTTTGGCCGTGCCGAACTCGGTGCAGACATAGTTCACGTCGTTGCGGAGCGTGGTGATCGGCGTGCCCGGTTCGTGGGCGAGGACGATCGTGGACAGCGTCCCACCCTTCGCGGTTGCCGGGACGGCGATAATCGAGCGCCCGCCCTTGGAGATGTTGGCGGCGCGGACGAAGTCGAACTGTCCGCCGCTGCCGGAGTACGTCCGACGCCCAACGCCCTCGGACGCGCACTGGCCCATGATGTCGATGGCCATCGTGGAGTTGATCGAGTGCAGGTTGTCGTTGAGTGCCGCGATCGCGGGTGCGTTGACCTCGTCGACCGGACGCATTTCGATGGACGGGTTGCGGTCCATCCACTCATAGAGCCTCTCGCTGCCGAGCGCGAAGGTCGCGACGGCCTTGCCGCGATTGACGTTCTTCTGGCTGTTGTTGACCACGCCGGCGTCAATCAACGCGAGCGGCCCGTCGCCGAGCATCTCGGTGTGCAGTCCGAGGTCGTTCTTGGTCATCAGCTGGGCGACGACGGCGTCCGGGATGCCGCCGATGCCGATCTGCAGCGTGGCACCGTCCGGGATCAGGTCGGCGACGTTGCGGGCGATGGCACGCTCGACGTCCCCAACATGCGAGGGCGGCAGGGTCACGATCGGGTGCTCCGACTCGACGACGGCTTCCACCTGGCTGATGTGGATATGGCAGTTGCCGAACGTGAACGGCAGCTTCTCGTTGACCTCGAGCACGATGACCCGGGCCCGGCTGGCCGCGGCCAGCGCATAGTCGGTGCTCAGCCCCAGGGCGAAGAAGCCGTGCTCGTCCATCGGCGAGCACTGGGCGAACAGGACATCGGAGGAAACCTGTCCGGACCGGATCAGCCCCGGCACCTCGGAGAAGTGGGCAGGCACGAAATCGGCCCAGCCTTCGTTCACGGCCTTGCGGCTGGACCCGCCGGCGAACGGGGTGGCGTGGCGGATGTTCTCGGCGGTATCCGCATTGAAATAGTCGTAGGCCTTGATCCCCAACAGCTGGAAGACGGTCACCTTGCGCAGCTCGTGGCGCCGGGCCGACAGGGCAGTCAACAGGGTGGGCGGCTCGCCGCCGCCAACCGGGACAACGATGGTGTCCCCGTCGCGCACGTGGGCGACGGCGGTCGCGGCATCGACGAGTTTGGCGGCGTAATCGCTCTGGACCGACATGTATTCCTCCTGGCCGGTTAAGACGATCCGGAGCCTAATGGCCGCTCGACGGAATGCGATCTTCCTTTCAACCTGACGGCACGGGTGCCGAAGTGTGCTAGCCCAGTCCAGCTAGCGCGGCGCACGACGGTGGCACTTACCTGCCGGGCGCAGACCTGGGAGCGTCCCATCGGGCCGAGTGGATGAGCCAAAGGAGTCGCAGCGCAGCGAAGAC
>JAUNUL010000071.1 GCA_030538175.1 Propionibacteriaceae bacterium
GTCCCGCAGGCCTGCGACGCCCATGAGGATGACGAGCGTGTGCCCGATGTCTGTGGGCAGTTCGGGAATCTGGTCGTGGCCGGTGACCACGGTGAAACCACGCGACACCCCACGATGGGTGACCGGGATCCCGGCTGCGGTCGGCACGGCCAGCGCGCTGGTGATGCCGGGCACGACCTCGACCGGTACGCCGGCCTCGACACACGCCAGTCGTTCCTCTTCGCCACGGCCCAGCACATACGGGTCACCGCCTTTGAGCCGCACCACACCGTGACCCGCCAGGGCATGGGCCACCAAGAGCTGGTTGATCTCGTGCTGCGGCACCGGGTGGTGCCCGACCGACTTGCCGACATCAAGGACGATCACATCCGGGTCGAGCGTGGCGAGCACGGACTGGGGTGCCAGTCGGTCAATGACCACGACGTCGGCACTGTGCAACAGGGTCAAGGCCCGAGCGGTCAACAGCTCGGCGTCACCCGGCCCACCACCGACCAAGGCCACCCAACCGGCGTGCGGTCGGCGTGGGCGCAGCCCGGCAGGGGCGGTCCGCAGGTCATGGCTGATCCGGTTGCGGATCGCGACCGAGCGCTGCGGGTCGGCCGAGGAAACCGCAATGGTGACGTCCCCGGTCGGGGTCGGCACGCTCGCGCGGGCCGGGATCACTGCGGTCCCGGCCGCGGAGTCGGAGGCGTTGACACACCACAGCCCGCGCTCGTCGGCCATCGCCACGACCTTCCGGTCGGTCTCGGGGTCACCCGTCGCGGTGTGCACCAGCCGCACCCCGTCCAGGTCGCCGGGGGCAACCCCGCGGGCATGCCAGCGTACGCCTGCCGGCAGCGGCTGCAGCGCGCCGCAGAGTCTCGGCGCGACGATGGTCACGTCCGCGCCGGCCTCTAGGAAGGCCCGGACGCGGCGTGCAGTGACCGGTCCCCCGCCGACGGCGAGCACCGGAACCCCGGTCAGGTCGACGGCGAGGGAGAACACTCAGATCACCCAGTCGGTGGCGCTGAGGTCCTCGGGCACGGTGTTGCGGATCATGCCGGCGGCCAGGGTGTGCCCGGTCTGCGCATCGATCAACAGGAACGAGCCAGTCTGCCGGGACTCCGCGTACGTCTCGGCAGAGATCTCGTCGGCCAGCCGCAACTGGACCCGACCGATGTCGTTCAGATCGAGTTGCTGGGCCGGTACGCCGGTCAGCGTGTCCAGATCCAGGCGGCTGTCGAGCTCGCGGACGATCGCCCGGACGGTGCGGGTCGTGTGCTTGAGCAGCACCTTGTCGCCGGGCCGCAGCGGCCGGTCGTGCAGCCAGCAGACCAAGGCCTCGACCTCACGCGTCGGGATGGGAGCGCCTTCAGCACCGGCGATCAGGTCACCCCGGGAGAGGTCGATGTCGTCCGAGAGCCGGACGCTGACCGACTGGCCGGCGAAGGCTTCGGTGAGCTCACCATCGGCGGTGTCGATGCCGGTGATTGTGGCCGTCCGGCCACTGGGCAGGACGCTGATCTGGTCCCCGACGCTGACGACCCCGGAGGCGATCTGGCCGGCGTACCCGCGATATTCGACGAACTTCGGATCGACCGCAGCAGCCTGGGGACGCAGCACGTACTGCACCGGCAACCGGAAGGGCTGACCCTCGGGATCCTCCCCCGCGGGCAGGGTCTCGAGCAGCTCGAGCAGGTTGGGACCCGAATACCACGGCGTCTCGGCGGAATTCTCGGCGATGTTGTCACCGTTCAGGGCCGACACCGGGATCACGGTGACCCCCGGGATGCCGAGCTCGTCAATGACCTTGCGCACCTGGGTCTCGACGCTGCGGAACGCATCCTCGGCGAAGCCGACCAAGTCGATCTTGTTCACCGCGATGATGACGTGCGGGACGCGCAGCAGCGACGCCACGGCGAGATGTCGCCGGGTCTGCTCCACGACGCCGTGGCGGGCATCGACGAGCAGCACGATCACATCGGCGGTCGAAGAGCCGGTGACAGTGTTGCGGGTGTACTGCACGTGACCGGGGCAGTCCGCGAGCACGAACGACCGCTTGGGCGTTGCGAAATAGCGGTACGCCACATCGATCGTGATGCCCTGCTCCCGCTCGGCGCGCAGGCCGTCGGTCAGCAGCGCCAGGTCGGCCGTCTCGAGACCGCGCTCACGGCTGACCCGCTCCACCGCGTCGAGCTGGTCGGCGAGGATGGACTTGGTGTCGTGCAACAGGCGACCGACGAGGGTGGACTTGCCGTCATCGACGGAGCCGGCGGTGGCGAGCCTCAACAGGGTGCTCATCAGAAATACCCTTCCTTCTTGCGGTCTTCCATAGCGGCTTCGGTGATGCGGTCATCGGCACGGGTGGCGCCGCGTTCGGTGATGCGGGTGGCCGCGACCTCGGTCAGCACGTCCTCGACCCCGGCGGCATCGGACTCCACCGCACCGGTGCAGGACATGTCGCCGACCGTGCGATAGCGAACCCGACGGGTCTCGACGAGTTCGTCCTCGCGCGGCTGGCTGAACTCCCCGACCGCGAGCAGCATGCCGTCGCGCTCGAAGACGTCACGGTCATGGGCGTAATAGAGACTCGGCAGGACGATGTTCTCCCGCGCGATATAGCGCCAGATGTCGAGCTCGGTCCAGTTCGACAGCGGGAAGACTCGCACGTGCTCACCGGCGCGGTGGCGGGTGTTGTAGAGATTCCACAGCTCCGGACGCTGGTTGCGCGGATCCCATTGGCCGAAGTCGTCGCGCAGGGAGACCACGCGCTCCTTGGCGCGTGCCTTCTCCTCGTCGCGCCGGCCACCGCCATAGACGGCGTCGAAGCGGCCACGCTCGATCGCGTCGAGCAGCGGTGCAGTCTGCAGCGGGTTGCGGGTGCCGTCGGCACGCTCGGCCAGGCGGCCGTCATCAATCCAATCCTGGACCCGGGCGACCTCGAGCCGCAGCCCGAAGTCAGCCACGGTCTTGTCGCGGAAGTCCATGACCTCCGGGAAGTTGTGTCCGGTGTCGACGTGCAGGACCGGGAACGGCACCGGTGCCGGCCAGAACGCCTTGCGGGCCAGGTGCAGCATGACGACCGAGTCCTTGCCACCGGAGAACAGCAGCACCGGCCGTTCCCGCTCCGCGGTGACCTCGCGGAAGATGTGGATCGACTCGCTCTCCAGTGCGGACAGCTGGTCCAGTTGGCGCGCGCCCGGCGCCGCAGGCGCGGTGGTGTCGGATGCGCTCGGCTTCGCGATATCGAGGCTCACAGGTGAATCCCACATTCTGTCTTGCCGAGGCCGGCCCAACGACCGGCTCGGGGGTCTTCTCCGGGGGCGACCCGGCGGGTGCAGGGGGCGCAGCCGATCGACGGATAGCCGTCGGCAAGCAGCGGGTTGACGGGGACGAGGTTCTCCTCGGCGTACGCTACGACCTCGTCGAAGGTCCAGGCCGCGAGCGGGTTCAGCTTCACCATCTGGTGGCTGGCATCCCACTCGACCATCTGGGCGTTGGCGCGCAAGGCGTTGTCCTCACGACGCACACCGGTGACCCAGGCCTGATAGCCGGCCAGCGTGGCATTGAGCGGCTCGACCTTGCGCAGCTGACAGCACAGGGACGGATCCCGGTCGTGCAGCTTCGCGCCATGCTCGGCGTCCTGCTGGGCGACCGTCTGCTTCGGCAGGATCTCCACCAGGGTGATCGGCAGCCGATCCGCCAGCGCGTCGCGGGTCTTGGTCGTCTCCGGGAAGTGATATCCCGTGTTCAGGAACAGGACGTCCACGCCCGGCAGGACCTGGCTCGCGAGGTGGGCCAGCACCGTGTCACCGGCCATCGAGCAGGCGACCGCGAGGGAGCTGCCGAAGGTCTCACCGGCCCAGGCCAGCACCTCCTCAGCGGAGGCGTCGGCCAAGCGCTCGGCCGCCTCGTGGGCGATCGCTTCGAGTTCGGCCGGCGTACGCTCCGGCGGTGCTGTGAGGGACCGGGTCGGGGCGGCAAGACTGATCTGCTGTGCACCCTTCGCCAGATCGGCCAAGGCACCCTGGTCTGCTCCCCCACCGGTTTCGGAATGGGCGTTGCTCATGCGAAGGACTCCTCATCGGCGCGATGTGCCCACTGGGCAAAGGTCTCGCCCTCGGTCCGGTCCGCGGCGAAGCGGCGGATCACGCGCTCGGTCCAGTCCGGGAGCTCCTCGGCGGTGACCTTGTGGCCACGGACCGTGCGCCCGAGTTCGCCGCCCTCACGCTCGGGCGCGTCGGCGAGGCCGCCGCCCAGGTGGGCCTGGAAGCCGAAGGTGTCGCCACCGACCAGCTGGCCCTTGAGGCCGATATCGGCCACCTGGATGCGGGCACAGGAGTTCTGGCAGCCGTTGATGTTGATCGACAGCTGCGTGTCACCCAGGTCGACGTCGGCCAAGCGCTGCTCGAGCTCGTCGATCAGAGTGCGACCGAGATCCTTGGTCTCGACGAACGCGAGCTTGCAGTATTCGATGCCGGTGCAGGCCATCGTGCCGCGACGGAAAATGCTGGGGCGGGCGTACAACCCGATGGCGGCCAGACCTTCGACAAGCTCCTCGGCCTTGGCCGGATCGACGTCAAGGATCAGCAGCTTCTGGTGCGGGGTGAACCGGATGCGCTTCGAGCCGGCTGCCTCCGCCAGGTCGGCGATCTGGGAGAGAATCGTGCCGGAGACGCGACCGACCGTTCCGGCGGCGCCCACCCAGACCTTGCCGTCCTTCTGCTCGTGGATGCCGACATGGTCGTGACCGCCGCTGGCCCGCTCGGGGGCCGGGCCATCGGCCAGCTCGCGGCCCAGATATTCGTCCTGGAGGATCTGGCGAAACTTCTCCACGCCCCAGTCGTTGACCAGGAACTTCAGGCGGTTGCGGGTGCGCTGGCGGCGATAGCCATAGTCACGGAAGATCGAGGTGACCCCGGCCCAGACCTCGGCGGCCTCCTCGGGCCGCACGAAGACACCGACGCGCTTGGCGAGCATCGGGACCGTGGACAGCCCCCCGCCGACCCACAGGTCATAGCCGATGCCGAGCTCGGGATGCACGACCGCCACGAAAGAGACGTCGTTGATCTCGTGCACGACGTCGAGGCTCGGGTGCCCGGTGATCGCGGTCTTGTATTTCCGCGGCAGGTTCGAGAACTCGGGGTTGTTGATGTATTTCGTCTTGATCTCTTCGATCACCGGCGTCGGGTCGATGAGCTCGTCGGCGGCGATGCCGGCGACCGGGGAGCCGAGGATGACGCGCGGGACGTCGCCGCAGGCCTCGACGGAGTCCATCCCGGAGTTGTTCAGCCGCTCCCAGATCTCGGGAACGTCCTCGATCCGGATCCAGTGCAGCTGGATGTTCTGCCGATCGGAGATGTCAGCGGTGTCGCGGGCCAGCTCGGTGGAGATCCCGGCGATCACGCGCACCTGATCGGTGGTGACTGCCCCACCATCGAGGCGGATGCGCATCATGAAGTACTCATCCGACAGCGCCTCGGCCTCAAGCTTGGAGGTGCGGGCCGCGTCGATGCCCTGCTTGCGCTGCGTATAGAGACCCCACCACCGGAAACGCCCGAACAGATCATCGTGCGGAATCTGGGAATAGCCGACCTTGGAATAGAGGTCGATGATCCGCTGGCGCACGTTGAGGCCGTTGTCGGCCTGCTTGAACTCCTCGTTCGGGTTCAACGGAGTGGTGCCGTCGATCTTCCACTGCCCCTGGGGCTTGGTGCTGCGAGCGGGACGCGCAGTGCGTGCGGAGGCAGGCGGGGTGGAGCTGGGATTCATCTGGTTCACACCTGTCGACGATCGGGGTTCCCCGGCCGATCGGCACGGGGCGTGAGCAGGCACACCCGCCCAAGTCATTGGGAACCGTAATGGACCCATAGGCAATAGCCAAATCGGGTCCGGATCATGGACCCGACTCAGTCGTCGCGCACCGGAGCCGCACGCAGGAACTGCCGCGACGGCGGCACGGTGATGATCACCCGATCCCCGTCAGAGCGCACCTCGACCGACAGGCTGTCGCCCGGGTCCCCCAGAGCGCCGCTCGAGTTCTCCATCCGCACCGTGCCCACGGATCGACCGAACACCAGCTCGGCCTCGCGTCCCTCGGCGAGGGTAAGTTCCCCGGGGACCCAGGGTCCCGCGCGCAGCAAACCGCGCGTGCGCCCCCAGAGAATCAGCAGCGTGATCCCCCCGGCCAGCGCACCGCCGGCGACCCCGGCCGTCGCCACGAGCACCGGCAGTCCCCACGCTTCGCCCAATCGCCCCAGCCAGACGATGGCGACACAACTCCCGACCGCCACCAACGCGAGCACGAACAACATGACCGCCATCCAGAGCGTGCGATTCGCCGCACGCCTGGTCGCGGAATCCTCCCAGGCCGGTGGCCGACTGGCCTGTCCGGGCAGCGGCAACGGTGTCGTGGGCTGATCAGTCACTTCTCCAGCATGCCCGACCGGTTGGAGCAACCAGCGGCACACGCCGGGCGGCGCCCGGTCCAACATGGGAAACTGGCTCAGAATCGACCTGAGAACCGGAAAAGAGAGTGCCATGCCCCGCGCGCTTGTCGTCGTAGCACATCCCGACGATGCTGATTTCGGTGCCGGCGGCACCCTTGCCGGCCTGACGGATCTGGGCTGGGAGGTCACCGCGCTCTATTGCACCCGCGGCGAACAGGGCGGCTTCGACGCATCCCTGCATGAGCAGATGCCGCAGATCCGTGAGCGCGAGCAGCGCGCAGCCGGTGCGGTGCTCGGCATCAGCGACGTTCGGTTCCTCGACGGTTATCGCGACGGCTGGCTGCAGCCGACCTATGACCTGCAGCGCGACATCGTGCGCGTCATCCGCCAGGTCCGCCCCGACCTGATGCTCATCCAGAACGCCGAGCGCAACTATGAGCGCATCTTCGCCTCCCACCCCGACCACCTCGCCTGTGGTGAGGCCACCATTCGGGCCATCTATCCGGCCGCGGAGAACCAGTTCGCCTGGCCCGAGCTGATCACCGACGAGGGGCTTGAGCCGTTCACCGTGCCCGAGTTCTGGGTCATGGGCCACCGCGAGGGCACCCACACGGTCGACATCACCGGCTCCATCGACCGCAAGGTCAACGCCCTGTTGCAGCACCAGTCCCAGGTGGCACACCGCGGTGACGAGCTCGGTCAGATGGTGCGCACGCGGGCCGCGGAACTCGCCGCCATCCACGGGCTGCCTGAAGGACACTTCGCCGAGGACTTCCTGCGCATCAAGCGCTGAATCCCGCTCCCGGCGTGAGACCGTCGCCCGGCCTGGCCGGGCGGCGCATCGCCCGGTGCGGGATGCCGTCCTCGACATAGGGCTCACCCTCGGCGACGAACCCGAACCCGGCGTACCAACCGGTCAAGTGCTCCTGGGCCGACAACACGAACTCACGGCCCGGATCGTCCGCGAGCACAGCCGCCATCAGCTGCCCCGCCAGACCCCTGCCGCGCGCGACCGAGGCTGTGACCACCCGCCCGATGCGGCGTACGCCGGCCGGCTCGTCGAGCACGCGCAGACACGCGACGACCCGATCAGCATCGGTCACCCACCACTGGACCGCAGCGGGCTCCACGTCGCGCCCGTCGGCATCGAGATAGACACAGTCCTGTTCGACCACGAACACGGCGGACCTCAACGCCAGCAGGTGATAGCCGACGACGGGGTCGATCTCGCGCCACGGCGCATGGTGCACAACCATGGCCCGCAGCATAGGTCGCGAAACTGTTATCCGGACGTGCTGAACATTCGGTCAATCCGCTCGATACTGCGTGTGTACCGCCCAAGAAATCCCGAGGAGACGGTTCAGCGGAATCCCCTAGGAGCCCCCATGTCCACCAGCGAACTCGACGTTCCCACAAGTCACGGGACCGCGACGGCCATCCGAACAGACCCTGACCGGCCACCGGTCGCGGTCGTGGAGCCGAAGCGATCCACCACCCTCAACAAGGCCACGTTCATCATCATCGGCATCCTGTGTGCTGTCGGCTGGACGATGATCGCGATCGTCCGCGGCGAACGGGTCAGTGCGGTGTGGTTCGTTCTCGCCGCCGTCGGCAGTTATCTGCTCGCGCTGCGGTTCTATGCCAAGCTCATCGAGGTCAAGATCCTCAGGCCCGATGACACCCGGATGACTCCGGCGGAGAAGTTCAGCAACGGCAAGGACTTCATGCCGACCGACCGGCGCGTGCTGTTCGGCCACCACTTCGCTGCCATCGCTGGCGCGGGCCCCCTGGTCGGCCCCGTCCTCGCCGCTCAGATGGGCTATCTGCCCGGCACCATCTGGATCATCGTCGGCGTCGTCCTGGCGGGTGCCGTGCAGGACTACATGGTCCTGCATCTGTCCATCCGCCGCGACGGTCGCAGCCTCGGCCAGATGGCCCGCGACGAGCTCGGCCCGATCGGTGGCTGGGCCGCGATCATCGGCGTGATGACGATCATGATCATCCTGATCGCCGTCCTCGGCATCGTCGTCATCGGTGCGCTCGCCGACAGCCCCTGGGGCGTGTTCTCCATCGCGATGACCATCCCGATCGCCCTGTTCATGGGCATCTATCTGCGCTATCTGCGGCCAGGTCGGGTGTCGGAGATCTCGCTGATCGGCGTCGTGCTGCTCGTGCTGTCCATCGTGGCCGGGCACTGGGTCTCCCAATCCGCGACGTGGGCGCCGATCTTCACGCTGTCTGCCAAGGAACTGGCGCTGTGGCTGGCCGCCTATGGCTTCGCAGCGTCGGTGTTGCCCGTGTGGCTGCTGTTGGCCCCGCGCGACTATCTATCCACGTTCATGAAGGTCGGCACGATCGTCATGTTGGCGATCGCCATCCTGGTCGCCGCACCGGTCATCACCCAGCCGGCGGTCAGCAAGTTCGCGACCACCGGCACCGGGCCAGCGTTCGCCGGCCAGCTCTTCCCGTTCCTGTTCATCACGATCGCCTGCGGTGCCTTGTCCGGATTCCATGCACTGATCGCCTCGGGCACGACCCCGAAGATGATCGAGAAAGAATCCCAGGCCCGCATCATCGGCTATGGCGGCATGCTGACCGAGTCCTTCGTGGCGATCATGGCGCTCGTCGCCGCCTCGGTCATCGACCAGCATCTGTACTTCATCATGAACGCCCCCGCCGGCCTCACCGGTGGCACACCCGAGACCGCTGCGGCGTACGCGAATGGGATGCAGTTGGTCTCCCCAGGTGGCCAGCCACTGCCCGATATCGACGCGGCGACCGTCGCGCAGGCCGCCGAGGATGTCGGGGAGAAGTCGATCATTTCCCGCACCGGCGGTGCCCCGACGCTGGCCTTCGGCATGGCCGAGATCATGCATCAGATCCCCTTCATCGGCGGCATCAAGGCCTTCTGGTATCACTTCGCCGTCATGTTCGAGGCGCTGTTCATCCTGACCACGATCGATGCGGGTACGCGGGTGGCGCGGTTCATGTTGTCCGACTCCCTCGGCAACATCCCGGGCCTCAGCAAGCTCAAGGATCCGTCGTGGCGCGTCGGTGCCTGGGTCTGCTCGGCACTCGTCGTGCTCGCCTGGGGTGGCCTGCTCTATATGGGTGTCACCGATCCCCTCGGCGGCATCCGCATGTTGTTCCCGCTGTTCGGCATCGCCAACCAGCTCCTCGCCGCGATCGCCCTGTGCGTCGTGTTCGCCATCGTGGTGAAGATGGGGCTGATCAAGTGGGCCTGGATCCCCGGCATCCCGCTGGTCTGGGACCTGATCGTGACCATGGTCGCGTCCTGGCAGAAGATCTTCAGCACCAACCCGCAGATCGGCTATTGGATCCAGCACAGCCAGGCCAAGGACGCACTCGCCGCCGGCCAGTCCTATCAGACGGCGACCACACCTGAGGCTGTCGCTGCCGTCGTCCGCAACACCGCGGTCCAGGGCACGCTGTCGATCATCTATGCGGTGCTGGTGCTGATCGTGTTCATCGCCACGGTGGCCGTGGTGATCAAGGCCCTGCAACGTGGTGGTCTGCCGACCTCGGAGGTCGCACCGACACCGTCCAAGATCTTCGCCCCGAAGAGCTTTACCGCGACCGAGGCGGAGAAGAAGGTGCTGGCACAGTGGAAGGAGGCCGGACTCGATCCGGTGCCTGAGGAGGTGAACCATTGAGCCCGCTGGATATTGCCCGTGCGGTGAAGTGGTATGTGCATTCGATGATGGGTGACAACGCCTACGCGAAGTACTGCGCCCACATGCGCGCCCACCACCCGGAGACCGCGCTGCCGACCGAACGTGAGTTCTGGCGGGCCAAGCACCACGACGCGGAAATGAACCCGCGGGCCAGGTGCTGCTGACCGACTCACAGGAGGGCTGCGGCCCCCGCCACGACCACCGGTGTGATCACCGCGCTGAGCGCCATCGCCAGAGCGGAGAACGCGCCGGTGGTCTGGCTTTCCCCCAGCGCCCGGGCAGTCCCGATGCCGTGCGCGGAGATGCCCATCGCCAGGCCATTGGCGATCTCGCTGCGGATCCGCAGCAGCCGGAGCAAGCCAGGTCCAGCCACCGCGCCGAGGACGCCGGTCAGGATGACCAAC
>JAUNUL010000072.1 GCA_030538175.1 Propionibacteriaceae bacterium
GCACAGTCCCGGACGTGACCCACTGCCGCGGGCGCTGGCGTTGCTGACCGTGCACCCACGGGTGGTCCGTGGCGCCCAGCGGATTCTCGGTCCACGGGTGTGTCTGGCCGCGTCATCCATGACCTTCAAGCACCCCAGCGGTGGACCGCCGGTGCCGCGCCATCGCGACACCTTCATCAACAAGCTACCCGGCCCGCAGCAGCACATCGTGCTCAACATCGATATCTGCATCGACGCGGCGACCGTGGAGACCGGGTGCCTGTGGATGGCGTCGGGGACGCACCAGCTGCTGGATGTGGAGGAGATCGCCGCGCGGGACCCTGGCGACTGGTCGGACATGGTTCCGGTGGAGGGCCAGCCCGGCGACATCGTCTTCCACAACGACCTCACCGTCCATGGCAGCCCGGCGACCGCCCCCCACGACGGGTCGAAGTGGCGCCGGATCGCCCTGTCGGTCTATGTGGACCCGGACGGGCTGCACCAGCACGGCTTTGTCTCCGGCATGAGTGGCGTTCCGGCCTGGGACGTCCTGGCCCTGATGGACCTCATGCAGGACATCGTCAATCTCCGCCAAACGGTCCACGGTGACGTCGACTATGTGATCCCGCCGTGGACACCGCCCGCCGGTTCACCCACCGAGCCACCCGAACAGCCGCCACTGCTCCCATGTGGCACCTGCGTCGACTGATCTCCGGCCACGGTGGTCCCGCCCGGCACCTCCTAGGATGAGGCCATGAGCCGCGACTCCTATCAAGGACCCTTCGTCAAGGTGATCGGTGATGAGGATCTCCTGCAGCCGACGCCGGTGCGGATCGGCTGGCTGCTTCTCGGCCTGATCGGGGCAGTGGCGGTCGGGTTCGCGATCGGCTTGGCCGCACCCCGCCGCGACCCGGGCCATCTGCCCCCCGCGTACGAGGGCTGAGCCCCATGGGCAAGGGCCGCATCCGTCGCCTCGGCGTCGTCGATCTGCATCGCTTGCCGTCCACCTGTCCGGCGTGCCCGCTCGGGCCGGGACACCAGCCGGGTCTTGATCCGCGCAACCAGGAGATTGCGGCCTGGGCGCGTGCAGCCGATGCCGATTGGGGGTTCAGCGGCCTCGGCATTGTCCAGGGTGACCGGGTGGTGGCGTACGTCCTGCTCGCCCCACCCCTGCACGTCCCGCGCGTCGGGCCACAGAGCGGGTTCGGGCTGAATCCGGACGCGGCAGTCGTGATGGCGCTCCGCGTCCTGCCCGCGTACGCCGGCAGCGGTCTGGGGAGACAACTGATCCAGGGTGCGGCTGCGCGGATGACGCGTACGCCGTTCGAGGCGCTCGAGGCCCGCGGTGCCCCCGGTGCCACGCCGGGCGCCTGCTGCATTCCACCGGCCGGATTCCTGGAGGCGGTGGGGTTCACGGTGATCGATCCGCACCCGGCCCATCCGCGGTATCGCCTCGACCTCGCCCGGACCGTCCGCTGGATGCCCGACCTGCGGCCGGCGGTGGACCGGGTGCTGGATTGGGTGCGTCCACTGCCCCCCGCGCCCGCTGGGCGGACACACCAGCGACGCGGCGTCCGACTAGGCTCAGCCCCATGATCGAAGCCTTGGGAACCGCGGATCTGGTCGACGAGATCGGGCCGGATGTCCGCAGTTGTGATACCCAGTTCCGCACGATGGGTGGTCGCGAGATGTTCGCTGGCCGCATCGTCACCGTTCGTTGTCACCAGGACAATGCCCTGCTCAAGTCCATCCTGGGCGAGCCGGGTGAGGGTCGCGTGCTCGTCATCGACGGCGGCGGCAGCCTGCACACTGCGCTGGTCGGTGACGTGATCGCTGAGATCGGCCGATCGAGTGGCTGGTCCGGCGTGATCGTGCATGGCGCGATCCGGGATTCGGCGATCATCCGCGAGATGGAGTTCGGCGTGAAGGCGCTCGGCACGAACCCCCGCAAGTCCGGCAAGACCGGTGCGGGCGAACGGGACGTGGTGGTCTCCTTCGGCGGGGTCGACTTCGTCCCCGGTGACGTTCTCTATGCCGACGCCGACGGAATCGTGGTCCGAGCCGAATGATCGACGCGACGCCCTATGGCTCGTGGCCCTCACCCATCGGTCCGGAGCTGCTGACCGCCGGACAGGTGGGTCTTGCGGAGGTGCTGGTCGATGGGGCCGATGTCTATTGGCTCGAGGCGCGCGCCGATCAGGGCGGACGGATCAGCCTGTGGCGTGAGTCCGACGGGGAGCGGACGGAGATCACACCCGAGCACTATGTGCGCACGACCGTCCACGAATATGGCGGCGGCGCCTTCGATGTCGCCGACGGGATCGTGGTCTTCTCCAGCTTCCCCGACAGCGTTGTTCGGGCGATCCGGTCGGGTGCCGATCCGGTCGCGTTGACCGATGGCTCGAAGCGGTACGCCGGCCTGCGCGTCCACCCGGATCATGACCTCGTGCTCGCGATCCGCGAGGACCACACGGTGCTCGCCGATGGTGCCGCCCAGCCCGCTGCGAGCATCGTCGCGATCAGCCTCAGCAGGGGCACGGAAACCGTGCTGGTCTCTGGCGCAGACTTCTATGCCGGGGCGACGTTGAGCGCCCAGGGCGACCTCGCCTGGGTGGAGTGGCAGCACCCGAACATGCCGTGGGACACCACGGCAGTCCGCACGGGTCGGCTCGTCGGTGACGCAGGTTCCTGGGAGCTCACCGACATCACCACCGTCGCGCACACCGAGGATGTCTCCGTGGTGCATCCGGCCTGGTTCCCCGATGGCCGCCTGCTCTATCTCAGTGATGACTCCGGCTTCTGGAATTTCCAGGTCTTCGACGGGACAGCATCCGAGCCGCTGCTCACCTATCCCGCTGACTTCTGCGGGCCGTCCTGGCAGTTGGTGCGGCCACCGTTCGCGGTGCTGAACGACGAGCGGGTCCTGTGCACCTGGCTCGAACGCGGGATAGCCCAGTTGGGCTGTCTCCAGGACGGCCAGCTCGAGCCACTGCCCACGCATCAGGTCAGCGTCGATGGGTTGGCCGCGTCGGCGCAGCGTACGGCCGCGATCCTGGGGTACGCCACCCGCCCGCGCGAGGTTGTTGAGATCCTGCGACCGGCCGGCGAGACGGTCATCCTGAGGGTGTCCGCGACGGTCGACCTGGACCCGGCGTACCTGTCGACGGCCCAGCCGATCTCGGTGGGGACGCCGCCGGTCCATGCCTGGTACTACCCGCCGACCAACCCGCTCCACCACGGGCCGGCTGACGAGCTGCCCCCGTTGCGGGTCCTCTCTCATGGTGGTCCGACCGCGTTCTCCCCGCCGGCTCTGCGGCTGGAATACCAGTACTGGACATCCAGGGGGTACGCGGTCGTCGACGTCAATTACGGCGGCTCGACCGGATATGGCCGGGCGTACCGTGACCGCCTGAAGGGACAGTGGGGCATCGTCGATGTCGCCGATTGCGTGCTGGTGGCCCACGAACTGGCGGTGGCCGGCATGGGTGACCCGCTGCGTACCTACATCGAGGGAGGCTCGGCCGGCGGCTACACGACCCTGCGTGCGCTCACCTCGACCGACGCTTTCGCGGCGGGCATCAGCTATTTCGGCATCGGTGACCTTGCCGCCTTGGCGCGGGATACCCACAAGTTCGAGTCGCGCTATCTGGAGGGCCTGATCGGCCGCTGGCCCGAGGATGCCGACGTGTACGCCGACCGTTCACCGATCCACCACCTCGATCAGCTCGCGGCACCGATGCTGATCCTGCAGGGCACCGAAGACCGGGTCGTGCCGCCAAACCAGGCGGAGACGATGGCCGAGGCCGTCCGGGCCAAGGGGCTGGCGTGTGCGCTGGTGCTCTTCGAGGGCGAGGGCCACGGGTTCCGCAAGGCGGAGTCGATCCACCGCAGCCTGGAAGCCAGCCAGGCGTTCCTCGGTTCTGTCTTCGGGTTCACCCCGGCAGACGTGGAGGCGGGGTTGGGGCTGCCGGGCGAGTGAGTCGGCTGGCCCGGGTCCGCGTACGCCAACCCGACTCGGCCGAGCCTGCCCATTCGCTGAACCCCGAGGCGGATCCATGCGCTGATCCGCTGGCGGGTCTATTCGACGAACCCCGGGCGCGGACCTATTCGCCGAAACGGGGGCGGACGAGATCGAATGCCTCACCGGGCAGGCCCCACTGGATCCGGCCGAGCCGGGAGACCGGGCGCAGGAGCTCATAGCGCGGGTGCGGTTTGCCGTTGCGTGGTTCGGGATCCAGCACGGCTTCCTCGATCGCGACGCAGACGACACTGCCCAGGACGAGGAACGAATTCCCGACCTCGATGATCCGCTCCAATCGGCACTCGATGGCGATGGGAGATTCGGCGACGCGGCTGGGGCGCACGAATCGGGCCGGTTCCGGTGTCACGCCGGCCTCGGTGAATTCGTCATAGCCGGGCGGGAAGTTGGTCGCGGTCACGTTGGCAGCGTGGGCGAGCTCCTCGGTGACGAGGCAGATCACGAATTCACCAGTCTGACGAATGTTGGCCAGGGTGTCCTTCTCCGTGACTGACGTGAACTGGACCACGGGCGGTTGGGCCGAGGCGACGGTGAAGAAGGAGTGGGGCGCAAGGTTGGCGACACCGGAGGCCGACATCGTGGACACCCAGGCGATCGGTCGCGGCACCACCGACGCCGTGAGCAGCGCATAGCCCCCGTCGGGCGGGAGCTCGCTCACGTCAAAGCTCTGCTTCATTCGCAGGATCCTACGCGGACCGCCGATGACCAGAATCGTCGATTCGCATGGTCTGCCGAACCTCGCGGGGTTACAGTGTCGGTTACCAATCGGGAAAAGCCGTCAAAGGAGCTGGCGATGACCGTGAACCCCAATTCAGTCGTGCATTTGGTTCGCACCGGCCAAGGCCGCTATCTCGCCATGAACCGCAATGGGACCGAGATCGAGCTCGGCGAAGGTGACAGCGTTTTCTCGCCGGTCGAGTTGCTGCTGGCCGCGCTCGCGGGCTGTGCAGCGCTGGATGTCGAGGCCGCCACGACCCGCGCTGTTGAACCCGAGGTCTTCAAGGTCGGAGTGCTGGCCAACAAGGGCAGTGCGGGCGGCAACCACCTGGAGGACGTCCAGGTCAACTTCTCGATGCGCTTCCCCGACACCGAGGAAGGCCGTGAAGCCAAGGCCATGGTCGAACAGGTGCTGCAGCTTTCCCGCGAGCAGCTCGGCACGGTCTGCCGAACGATCGAGAACCCGACGCCAGTCGACATGACGGTGAAGTTCTGCCAGCCGTTCCGGGAGTCGATGCGGGAAGCATCCTGATCCGTCGCGATGCTGAATCGCGATCGGTGTCCAGCCGGGCGTGGCCCGGCTGATGCCCGCACGCCCTGATCCCAACGTGGGCTGGACGAGATCCACCGTGACCTATGACCCACACGTCAATCGGCCCGCACCCCCAAGGGGAGTGCGGGCCGATCGCGTCATCGGTGGATCCTGCGTCAGCAGCTCAGCACCGTGCCAGCAGGCTCAGCGCGCCAGCGAGATCACTTGGCGGTGAGCCGCATGACGCCTCGCTGATAGTTCTCGCCTTCGGTCCACCCGGACACGCCGACGGCCTGCAGGGCATCGACGTCTGCTGCGGTGAACTCGGAGCCGGGCTCGAGTTGGCTCTTCAGGATGTCCGCGAACGTGGCGATGTTCACATACATCGCCGACTGCGCCTTCCCCGGTTCGGCCACGGCCGCCTTGAAGCCCGCCTCGTCCGCCAGCTTGCTGGTCGGCGCCTTGAGCTTGGCGGCGTACGTCGGGCTGAGCGACAGATAGCTCGTCCCGCCTTCATCAAGGTGGGCGATCGGCAGCCCGGTGGTGTTGATGCGATCCTCGAGGCTCCGCAGCGCCGCCGTGTCGGTCTTGATGCGCAGGCCCACCGGGATCTGGGTCGGATCGGAGATCGCGTTGGGATCGAAGCGATCCGCCGCGATGACGAACTCGTCACCAAGGAGGGTCTCGAGATCCTGCGGCATCCGCAGGCCCGTTCCGCTGCTCAGATTCATCCCCTCCGTGGCGAGCGCCTCGTTGATCCTGGCGGCGTAGTTCTTGCCGCCGCCGATCGCGAATGCGGCAGCGGTGTCACCGGGCAGTTCGCCAACGTTCGTGGGCGCACCCTCGGGGAGGGTCTCCAGCGACTTCGCCACGACCACCATCTCGGGGTTGCCACCGCTGAAGCGCAGGGAACCAGCGAAGGAGCGAGCCTGTGCGGCGGTCGAGTTGAGACCCGTGCCTGTCGTCGTCGGGGTGCTGAGGTCATCCAGGCTGTCGGCCTGTGCCCAGAACATGGCGAGGCCCGTTGCGTCGAGCTGGGCCATGTCCTCCTTGTATTCGGCACGGTCCGCCATGTTGCTGGTCGCCGCTTCGGCGACGGCGGCCTCGCTGAGGCCCGCCTCGGTGCCGACGAGCAGGAAGCCGTCGTTGTACGCCACGCTCTCCGCCGGCATCGCATCGCATGCGGCCAGCTTGGTCACGGCTGCCCGGGCGGCGTCCTCTTTCTTGGCCTCGAGGACCATCACGGACTCCCCGGTCGTGCCGGCGGGACGGAACACACCGATCTGGTTGCCGAACCAAGGGTCAATGTCGTCGGCGAAGGTCATGCCGCACTGCTTGTCCTTGACCAGCGACTCGAACGCGGCCTCGCGCAGGTCGCTGCCCTCGGTGAGGGACAAGTTCTCTCGGACGCTGGGGAACTTGAGCGCGAAGCGGACCATCTCCAGCTGCTGCGTCGCACCGGGTTCCAGGTTGACCCCGGCGATCATCGCGGCGCTCGCCGGGACCTGCTTGACCCAGTCCCCGCCAGCTGCATCGCGCAGACCAAGCGGATCAGCGACCACGACACCGGTGCCAGCACCGACCACGGCGAGGGCGACACCGCCGGCGATCAGGCCCTTGGCCTTGGCGGTCAGGCCGGCCTTGGCAACGGCCGGTGCAATCGGGCCGGGACCCTGCGGTCCGCCGCCGAACGGCTGATTCTGACCGAAGGGCTGCGTCGTTTCAGGCCCGGTCTGCTGGGGCTGCCAGCCCTGACCAGACTGTCCCTGGGGCTGCCAGCCACCCTGGGCTGGACCTGGCTGCTGGGGCTGCCAACCACCCTGACCTGGCTGACCCTGGGGCTGCCAGCCCTGACCTGGCTGACCTTGCGGCATCCCGCCTTGTGGCGGACCACCAGCGGCGGGGTTGAACGGATTCTGGCCGGGCGGGTTCCCCCACCCCGGGCCCTGGGGCGGCTGCGACATAAGGATTCCTTGACAGACTAAAAGGTTCGCTCGCCAGTTTAAGTCCCGCTGAGGTCTGCTTCGTCCGATCGTTCCGCCGAGGCGAGGCTCAGGTCACTCCTGAGTCTCAGACGGTTTCAGTGAGGATCTGTTGGGTGAGGAGCATCAGCTCCTCGGGGGTCTGATCCCGCAAGCCGACGGTCAACACTGCCGTGCGGCCACGCTTGAGGATGCACATGTCGAGATCGTTGCTGTCCTCCCGACCACACCAGCCGTCGCCGACCTGGCGCTGGGCGCGGACCTTGATCTGATCGAACAGTGCTTTGGGGTCCTCGACAGGCCGGGCGCCGACGGCGATCACCGCTGGCTCACCGTTGCGCAGATAGCGCGCGCTGGAGGTGAGAATGCTGCGGTCGACGCCGAAGTCCAGCGGGCCGGTGACATCGCCGGGTTCCCGGGCGTACTCTTCGCCGATCTTCAGGGGCAACACGGGCGCACCGGTCGCCTCGGGCGCGGTCGGGGCTTGGGGCGGGGCAACGACAGCAGTCGTGCGGGTCGTGACGAAGGCGACAACGCCGACGGTCACCAAGAGGGCGACCAAGGCACCAACCATCATCTTGATGGGCACCGTGGTCCGCTGCACCGGTTCGTTGACCAGACCTGGGCGTGCCTCGGTCTCCGAGGTCTGGGGGTCCCCTGAGGTCTCCGGGGTCTGGGCCGAGGGATCCGAGAACGAGGGATGGGATCCTCCGTCATCGGGCCAGGTGGGCGAACCGCTGGGTGAACTCATGGCCCTCAGCCTATGGGACGCGGCGCGGGCCTTCTGCCATGGAATTAGAGGTGCCGTTCAATTTCCTTGGTCAGCACGGATTTTGGCTTGGAACCCTGGAAGGACTTCACCAGTTCTCCGTCCACAAAGATGTGGATCGTGGGCAGGCCGTTCACCGCATAGGTCGTGGGCGTCACGTGGTTGCGATTGGTGTCAAGACTGACGAAGCGCATCCTGTCGCCATAGGACTCGGCCAACTCCGCCAGGATCGGTGCGAGCTGTTTGCAGGGGCTGCACCAGTCGGCCCAATAGTCGACCAGCACGGGACGGCTCGATCGCAGCACGACTTCCCCGAATTCAGCATCGGTCACCTCGGTGACGCCCATCGCCGTTCCTTTCCGACTTCGTTGTCCGCACGGTCTATCCATTCTTCCCCATCGCACCAAGAAGCACCGGTGAACAAAGGTTCAGCCGGCGCCTCTTAGATCTGGGTCGTGCGGCGTTGCGGTGCTCAGACGGTGACGGAGTCCTTCAGGGTGGCCAGGAAGTGTTCGGCGTCCAGCGCCGCGGCACAGCCCGACCCCGCCGCCGTGATGGCTTGACGATAGGTGTGGTCGACCAGGTCGCCACAGGCGAAGACGCCCGGCAGGTTGGTCTTCGTCGTGCGTCCCTCGACCAGGACATAGCCGTTTTCGTCGAGATCGACCTGGCCCCGCACCAGCTCCGAACGCGGGTCGTGGCCGATCGCGATGAACAGGCCCTGCACCGGCAGTTCGGAGGTCTCCCCGGTGACGGTGTCGGTCAGGGTGAGGCTCTCCACGGCGTTCTCCCCGTTGATGCCGGTGACTGTGGAGTTCCACGCGAAACGGATCTTCGGATCATTCTCGGCGCGGCGGGCCATGATCTTGGAGGCACGCAACTCGTCGCGACGGTGGATGATCGTCACCGACTTGCCGAACCGGGACAGGAACGTGGCCTCCTCGACTGCGGAGTCGCCGCCGCCCACGACCGCGATGTCCTTTTCCTTGAAGAAGAAGCCATCACAGGTCGCGCACCACGACACCCCGCGGCCGGACAGGCGATCCTCATCGGCCAGCCCGAGTCGGCGATAGCCCGACCCGGTGGCCAGGATGACCGCGTGGCTGCGGAAGACCTGACCCTCGGACGTCGTCACGGTCTTGATGGGGCCGGTCAGGTCGAGCTCTGACGCGTCGTCGGTGATGATCTCCGCGCCGAACCGCTCGGCCTGGGCGCGCATGTTCATCATCAGGTCCGGGCCCATGATGCCCTCGGGGAAACCGGGGTAGTTCTCGACATCGGTGGTGTTCATGAGCGCGCCACCACCGTCAATGGCACCTTCGATGACGACGGGCTTGAGTTCCGCCCGGGCGGCGTACACCGCCGCCGTCCATCCGGCCGGTCCACTGCCGACGATGATGATGTCGCGTACGTCCTCGCTCATGGCTTCCTCTGCTCACATTCCTGCTGATCTCATGGTGCTGAACAACCGGCGCTCCGGGGGTATTCCCTGCTCATCGGCCCGCCGCCGGGTGCGGCAGGGCTGAGGTTACAGTCGGGGGTACGCAGACCAGGGAAGAAGGGTGACGAATCATGACGTGGTATCCCCCGGGACCTGCACTGTTGTTCTGCCCCGGCGATCGGCCCGACCGGTTCACCAAGGCGCTCGACCGCGCCGATGCCGTCGTTCTGGACCTGGAGGACGCGGTCGCGTCGGTGGACAAGGAGCGCGCCCGCACCGAGGTCGCCCGCGCCGCCCTCGATCCGCAGCGGACGATCATTCGCGTCAGTCAGACCCGTTCACCCGGGCATGCCGATGATCTCGCGGCCGTACGCGCGGGGGGCTATCGGTGCGTGATGCTCTCCAAGGCCGAGTCCGGCGATGAGATCCGCCAGGTTGCCGAGATGGTCGACGGGGACGTGCTGGCGTTGGTCGAGACCCCGCTCGGCGTCGTGCGCGCGAACGAGATCGCCGAAGCTGAGGGCTGCGTCGGGTTGATGTGGGGATCCGAGGACCTCATTGCCGCCATGGGCGGGACCGCCAGCCGGTTTGCGTACTTGCATGCCGGCCCGGGGCAGGTGCCCGGCGCCTATCGCGACGTTGCCCGGCACGCGCGGTCGGTCGTCGCGCTGGCAGCGGCGGCGTACGGGCGGTGGGCGATCGACGCCGTCCGCCTGGACATCCGAGACGAGGGTGGGCTGCTGGCCGAGGCGAGGGACGCGGTGGCGCTCGGGTTTGCGGGCACCGCGTGTATCCACCCGACCCAAGCCGCGATCATCCGCCGGGCGTATGAACCGACCGAGGAGCAGATCGACTGGGCGCGGCGCGTGCTCGCCGCTGGAGAGGCCGGCGAACGGGTCGTCCAGGTCGACGGGCACATGATCGACGGGCCGCTGTTCCGGCAGGCCGAGGCGATTTTGCGTCGCTTGCCCAGCTGATGCGGTGGGGGTCGTCTGCCTAGCTGACGCGGTCGGGTTG
>JAUNUL010000073.1 GCA_030538175.1 Propionibacteriaceae bacterium
GAGGATACCGCTGAGCCGACCAACGAGGAGCTCGCCGAGTCTGCTGACTCGCCGGAATCCGCCGACGAGGCTGACGAGAAGGCCGACAAGGACGCCTGATCCGCGTGCTTTCGTCAATCGGCGCCTGCCCTTCGGGGTGGGCGCCGTTTGCGTTCCAGGATCAGTGAGCAACAACAGGATTGAGCATCGAGGGCTTGGTTGGGCCATCAGCGGGCTGCGGGGCGGGTGGCACATGGAGTGGGAGCGCGCATCGTCGAGCCTGGAGCGTCGATAGGCTGGGTGGGTGCGCTATGTCTCCACTCGTGATCCCAACCCGGTCGGACTCCCGTTCTGCGACATCCTCCTCGCGGGCCTCGCGCCCGACGGTGGGCTCTATCTGCCCGAGTCGTATCCGCAGATTTCAGCCGAGACCCTGACCGACTGGCGTGAGCTGCTGACAACGCGTGGGTATGCGGCGTTGGCAGCCGAGGTCCTGTCGCTCTATGTCGACGACATCCCCGCCGAGGATCTCGCGGGGATCTGCGCGCGGGCGTACACGGCCGAGAAGTTCGGCACCGACGACATCGTCGGGGTCACCGACATCGGGGACGGGCTGCTGCTCGGACACCTGTCGAACGGCCCGACCGCCGCGTTCAAGGACATGGCCATGCAGTTGCTGGGCGAGCTCTTCGAATATGAGCTCGAACGGCGCGATCAAACCCTGACCATCCTCGGCGCGACCAGTGGCGACACGGGGTCCGCCGCGGAATATGCGATGTTGGGCAAGCCCCGGGTTCGGGTGTTCATGCTCACACCGGCCGGCCGCATGAGCCCGTTCCAGCAGGCCCAGATGTTCTCCCTCGACGACCCGCGGATCGTCAACATCGCGGTCGAGGGCGTTTTCGATGACTGCCAGGACCTCGTCAAGGCGGTCAACGGCGACCTCGGGTTCAAGGCCGAGCACCGGATCGGCGCCGTCAACTCGATCAACTGGGCCCGGTTGGTGGCGCAGGTGATCTATTACGTGGCGCTCTACCTGCACGCGACGGACTCCAACGACCAAACGGTGACCTTCACGGTCCCGAGTGGCAACTTCGGCAATATCTGTGCCGGGCATATCGCGCGCGAGATGGGCGTGCCCATCGACACGCTGGTGTTGGCGACCAACGAGAACGACGTGCTGGCCGAGTTCTTCGCCACCGGCGTCTATCGGGTGCGGGGGACTGCCGAGACTCACGAGACCTCCAGCCCGTCGATGGATATCTCCAAGGCCTCCAACTTCGAGCGGTTCATCTTCGACCTCATCGGCCGGGATGCCGGGGAACTTCGGAAGCTTTTCGCCGAGGAGTTGGCCGCCCACGGGCGATTCGATCTGTCGGGGTTGCCGGCGTACCAATCCCTGCGGGAAAGGTTCGGTTTCGTCGCGGGGTCGTCGACACACGCCGACCGGGTCGCGACCATCGCCGCCGAGCATCAGGCGACCGGCATCACGATCGACCCGCACACCGCAGACGGTGTGAAGGTCGCGCGGGACCTGCGGGCGCAGCTCACCCCGCCGGTCCGCAACCATCGTCGAGGCGCTCGGTCACGATGTGGAACGGCCCGAGCGGTTCGCCGGTATCGAGGACCTGCCCCGCACGGTGGTGGACCTCCCCAACGATGCCGACGCTCTCAAGGCACTCATCGCCGCCACCCCCAACCCGGCATAATCTGCAGTCATCTGGCATAACGGCAGCGTTGGCCCTAGTCAGGGTTCTCCACAAGTGATTGCGGTGCAGGAATTGTCCACAACCGGCGGGCTCCCCGTGAACCGCGCTGGGGCATTCCACGCATGTTCCCGGCATGAAGCCCGCAAAGCTGGACGTCTGGACCATCCTCTATAACCAACACGGCCTGATCTCCTACGACACCTGCCCGCCCGAGCTGTTCGGGGTCATGAGGCGCATGGCCGCAGCAGGTGAACTCGGCAGCGTGCTGCCCGGGATCTTCGCGCCGACCGATCGCGTGGACGACCCGTTCATCCGGATGCGGGCGGCCACGCTGCGCGATCCGGATGTGGTCTTCACTGACCTCACCGCAGCACACCTGCTGTGGCAAGCGCCGAGCCCAGCATCGATCAGCGCTATCGGCCGATTATCCGGTGACCGGCCGGGGTATGCGTTCTCCACCCGTTTCGTGGATCCACAGTGGGTCGTCGGGTCTCGGGGTTTCCGTTGCACGCACCCAGCGCTGACTGCAGTGGATCTGATCCCTCGCGAGGGCGGGCGCTATGTGGATCGTTTCCTCCGGGACGCCCGCACCGAGGGCGCCACAGCGCTGCGGATGATGTGGCAGGCATTTCATGCCCACCCGCATCGACCCGGCAATGTCGTGCGGCAGCAGATTCTGAGTGATTCGCGAGATCGACCCTGGTCGGAGGCGGAGCGACTGGCACACCAGCAGTTGAGAGAGGCCGGCATCGAGGGCTGGAAAACCAACTATGCCGCGATGGCCAGCAGTGGCCGCCTCATGTTTCTCGACGTTGCCATCCCACGGCTGAAGATCGCGCTCGAAATCGATGGGTATGGGAGTCATTCCTCGCCTGAGGCCTTCCATACTGACCGGATCAGGCAGAACGACTTGATGGTGGATGGCTGGCTGGTGCTGCGGGTGACGTGGAGCATGCTCGAGAACCGCAGTTGGTTGCACTGGTTGGAAACGGCAATTTCTGCACGTGACTGGCCCTGGGTGCCCGCCCACAAGGCAAAACGCGCTCGAGACGCCAGATGACTGCAGATTATGCCGGGATGTGAACACAGGTGGGTGTGTGCACAGACGGGGGCCTCTGCAGGGGGTTGGTGTGAACAGACGGGGCGGGGCACTGGACACCGGCACCCGCGATCTCTACCTTTCATGTTGATTCTCAGGCGGCCGAGCGCTGCAGGTGAAAGGTGGCGCAATGAAGAGCCGTTCGTTGAGCACGGTCGACCCGTTCATCGGGTGTGAACCGACCGATCTCCATCCCTCCACCGGCCTCGCGGCGACGTGGTGGAGCCCGAAGCCGCAGATCGGCAACACACATCCCGGGGCGACCTATCCGATGGGGATGGTGTCGGCGTGCGCCTATTCCGGTGCCTACCCAACGGGTTACGGGCGTTTCGACTTGAGCACCGAAGGCGTGCCCCCGGAGATCCACCCCACCCAGACAGCCTCGGGCTTCACGCACTTCCAGCAGTCGGGGACGGGTGCGATCCGCAAGTACTACAACTATTTCCGCGTCACCCCGATGATGGATCCGATCGACGGGCTCGGGCGGGCGTGGGAGTTGCTCGATGAGCGCGCCGCCCCAGGATGGTACGCCGCGACCCTGGACAACGGCATCCAGTGTGAGCTCACGGTCGGTCCGAAGTCGGCGATCCACCGGTACACGTTCCCGCGGACCAAAGATGCTCGCATCGCGATCGACTTCTCCCACGGCGGGCTGACGATTCCGTACAGCCGGACCTATCCGCTGCGCGCCAACCTCGAGGTGCTCGACACCCATGCGGCGGCCGGGCAGGTCACGGTCGAGGGCGTCCCGCTCGCCGTGCACATCGAGTGCTTGAGCGATGGCTGGCGGCCGCAGTTGTGGTACGACCATCGCCGCATGCCCGGCAGCAGCCGACTCGAGTTCTCCGCGATCCGCCCCACGACGATGCGGCCGTTCGGTGTGTTGTGGACTGGGCCGCTCGATGTGACTGCCAGCGTTGAGATCCGGATCGGCTTCTCGCTGCGCGGTGCAGACAGCGCCAAGGCCAACCTGGACGCCGACGTCCCTCGCGAACGGGAATCCTTCGAGATCCGCCGCAGTCGGACAGAGGAAGCCTGGACCGAACATCTGGACAAGATCCACGTCGAGGCGCCCACTCGGGAACGCCAGACCGTGTTCGACACGGCCGTCTATCACAGCCTCATCAAGCCGGCGATCATGCAGTCGGAGTCGCCGTGGTGGCCCAACCCGGGGCCGTTCGCGTTCGACATCTGCACGATGTGGGATATCTATCGCACGCAACTGCCGCTGCTGATCGTGCTCGCACCGAAGAAGGCCGCCGATCTGGCCAGCGCGCTGATCACGATCTGTGAGGAGGAAGGCAACTTCCCGATCGGCTATCGCATGGCCCGGGGTGCGGATCGCTTCTCCCGGCAGGGGAGCGCGTTGGCGCACACGTTCCTGGCCGCGGTCAACCAGGCCGGTCTGCCGGGGGTCGACTGGGAGCTGGCATTGACCCTCATGGCGACCGATCTGCGGCGCACCTATGGCGAGGAATTCCTGCGTTTCGGCCGGGCCGAGCCGATCACCCACACCTTGGATCTGGCGTTCGGGCACTGGTGCACCGCGCACGTCGCCCGGCAGGTCGGGGACAACGCGCTGGCAGAGTCGCTGGCCAAGCGCGCGGGGGGCTGGCGCAACGCGTTCGACGCCGATGGCCGGCTGCTGCGGGCGTCCACGTTCTATGAGGGCACCCGCTGGAACTATTCGTTCCGGCTTCTGCACGACATGGCTGGTCGCATCGAGATGGCCGGCGGCGATGGGCCGTTCGTGGATCTGCTCGACGCTTTCTTCGGGTTTGGGGCCGAACCCGAACGCCAGCCCGGCGTCGGACCGGATGCCGACGAACTTGTCCGGGGCTATGAGCTCGGTCGCTTCCAGGGCATGAACAACGAGCCCGACATGGACGCGCCGTGGGCGTACACGTATGCCGGGCGACCCGATCGGACCGCGGAGGTCGTGCACGGGATCGTCACGAACCAGTTCCGGGCGACCCGGGGTGGGTTGCCGGGCAACGACGACTCGGGGGGTTTGAGTTCCTGGTATGTCTGGGCGGCGCTTGGCCTGTTTCCCGTCGTCGGTCAGGATGTCTTCCTGCTCAATGCACCCGCCCACGAGCATGCCCGCATCTCCACCGGCGCCCAGGACTTGACGATCGACACGGTCGGCTACCGTGCTCCCGAGCCGGACCAGCCCCCGCAGTTCGTCACCGGTGTCACATTGGAGGGTCGCAAGGTCGATCGCGCGTGGCTCAGCGGGGACGAGTTCCGGCGCGGCGGGCAGCTTGTCGTGACGTTGGGTGACAAGCCGGGTGATTGGGGTACGCAGATCCGGCCGCCGTCGTATCCCACGTGACGCCCGGCGTTTGCCAAACCGTCATCTGATTGGCCTTTGCTGTCCCGGCCGGGTGTCCCCGGATACCCGCAACAACACCTTGGAGGGTGCCATGTCCCGACCTGAGCGCCGACTTGTGATTGTCGTCCGTGCCGACCCCGTCATTTGTGGGCATTCGGTCGAGGCGCGCAATCTTGCGGAGGCTGCGCTGCTGCGCGGCTTCACCGACGTACGCATCGTCACCTGGCCCATCGACCGGCTCCAAGCGGCCGGCCTGCCGCTGAAGCCGCTGGACTCGATCCTGCCGTACAGCCCCGGGATCACCGTGGAACGGCCCGAACCGGTCGGCGACTACAAGGTCCCGGACGGGCGCTATGTGTCCGGCCTGATCGGGCGGCTCGTTGAGCTGTTCACGGATGGTGTCGAGACGGTGGCGCTGTCGCTCTATCTCACCCCGCACACGATCGCGATCAACGATGCGCTGCACGTGGCGAAGCAGACCGGCCTGCCCGTGAACGTCACCACGGTCGCCGAGGCGGTTGGTTCCGACGTCACGAATGTGGTCCGCAATGCGGTGGCCCAGGACCGGTTCGGCGCTGCCGCCCACCTGCTGGCGAGCTACCTGTCGTCCGATCACTGCCTCGCGGTCTCGCAGTACACCAAGGACATCATCGTCGAGGCCGCGACCGAGCTCGACCGCCTGCACGGCACCAACTTCGCCGCCCAATGCATCGAGCGGGTCGGCATCTCCTATCCGGCGATCGACACGTCGGCGTATGTGAATCTCGATCCGGCCGAGGTGGATCAGCGGCTCGCGGCGCGTGGCCTGGAGCGGGATGGCTACATCCTGTTCCTTTCGCGGTTGAGCCCGGCGAAGGGTGTCGATGACCTCATCGAGGCGTACGCCGGCTCGCGCGCGAAGGACAAGGTCCGACTCGTGATCGCAGGTCGTGGTCCGGTCGAGGATGAACTCCACGCACTGGCGGCCGCGTCACCGGTCGCTGAGCGGATCACGTTCCTGCACGACGTGGATGACGAGGAGAAGCCATTCCTGATGGCGGGGGCTGCGGCGTACTCGCTGCCGAGCAAGCCGCTGGAGGAGTTCGTCGAGACGTTCGGCATCGCCCTGGCGGAGAAGATGCTGGCCGGTGGCGGTCCGGTGATCACGACCCTGACCGGCGGCATCGGCGAGGCGGTCGGGCACTGCGCGCTGATCCATGAGCCCGGCGACGTCGAACAGCTCCGCGCCCACCTCGATCATGCGATCTGTGACCTCTCCGATGAGGAGCGGGCCGCCGATGAGATCCGGGCCCGGACGTTCGCGTTGCAGTTCGACCGGCAGGTCATCCTCGATCGGATCCTCGATCGGCTCGAACTTCCTGAGGCGGACGTCGTCGATCTTCAGGCCTGACCACCCGCCGGTCCGCACGGGGTCTGCCTGCAGCGCCTAGGCTGGGCTGCGTGACCGACCGACTGCGCATCGCCCAGCTCGCCAACTTCGTCGGGCCGGTGTCCGGGGGGATGCGGCAGGCGATCGAGCGGTTGGGTGAGGGCTACGTGGCCGCGGGCCACGAGCGGATCCTCGTGATGCCGGGTGAGCGCGATGAGACGGTCGAGACCGAAGCCGGGATCGTCGTGACGGTCGCGAGCCCCCATCTGCCCAACTCGGCGTACCGGATGATCGCCCAGCCCTGGCGCGCCCTGGTCGCGTTGGACCGTTTCCAGCCGACGACCGTGGAGGTGTCGGATAAATGGACGCTGTCGCCGGTGGCCGGTTGGGCGCGGCGGCGCGGCATCGGCTCGATCCTGTTCAGCCACGAGCGGTTGGACGACATGCTGGGGCTGTGGCTGCGTCGGGCGTTCGGTGTGGAGACCGCGGTGGGTGCGTTGAATCGGCGGCTGGCCCAGGCGTTCGATCGGGTGGTGGTGACGTCGGGGTACGCCGCGGATGAGTTCCTGGACACCACCGCCAGCCTGGCGAGGGTGCCGCTCGGGGTGGACCTCGCGACGTTTCGGCCCGATGTGGGGACGCCAGCCGAGGATGGGCTGCTCAAGCTCTGTTATGTCGGGCGGCTGTCGCGGGAGAAGAGCCCGCACCTGGCGGTCGCGGCGGCGGTCGAGGTGCACCGCCGCGGCGTCCCGATGCGGATGGACGTCTATGGCGATGGTCCTCACCGCGATGAGTTGGTCGAGATCGCCGGCGATGCGCCGGTGGTCTTCCATGGTTATCTGTCGGGTCGCAACGAGGTCGCGCGAGCGTACGCCGCAGCGGATGCGTCCTTGAGCGTGTGTCCGGCGGAGACCTTTGGATTGGCGGTGCTGGAGGCGCTCGCGACGGGCACACCGGTCGTGACCGCCGATCGCGGGGGAGCGCGGGAACTGGTCGATGAGACCTGCGGGGAATGGGACCGCCCCGACGCGATGCATCTGGCGGACGCGATCGAGCGCATGGCTGCGCGGCCCCGGGTGCAGACCCGGGCAGCGGCGCGGGCGCGGGCCGAGCAGTTTGCGTGGTCCCGCAGCGTCGAGCTGATGCTCGACCTGCACCGGGAGCTCGCTCGAGACGAGCCCTATCAATCGAAGTGGCGGGACAGGGTGCGGGGCATGTTGCGGCCCCGCGCGCAGGATGAGGAGAAGGGCTTGTGACCAATTCGACAGCCGACCGACGGGCTCGCCACCTGCGGTGGGTGATCCCCGTGGCGTTGGCGACGGTCGCCGTCGCGCCAGTGATCGCGCGGACACCACGTCCGGAGATCCGCGAACCGGAGGGGGTCCGCACGCTCGCCGACGCGGTCCAGCACTGCCGGAACACGGGGCTGACCGGCTGGGATCTGGTGGCGTACGCCCAGGATCTGGTGCACCGCAAGTTCTCGCGCTATTCGATCCTCAGCCTGTGGGAGACCCCCAGTCGGGCGTTCAAGAACTCACGGGGATATTGCAGCCAATACAACGGCGCGCTCTGGCACATCCTGCGTGAGCTGGGTTTTGAGGCCGACCGGGTGTTCGCGACCCGCGTGCGTCAGGACAGCAACCCTTGGTGGCGGATGGGCCATTCCTGGGTGCAGGTCACCATCGACGGGCGGACGCTCGACGTCTGCGCCGGGAGGCCCGACAACCGGCCGGGGCACGTGTCGTTCATCCCGGTGACCGAGGTGCTGCCGTTCGGGGCGTTCACTTATTGGAACACCAACAACGGGATGGTTCTGTTCACGCTCGGCACCGTCTGGCGGACCCTGCTGCGCGGTCAGCCATTGCCCCGTTGGGTGGAGCGCGAGTTCGGCACTCGGGTGCACGAACCCGACCCGGCAGACCGCCAGACGCCTGGCTGAGTCACTATGGAGGCCTGGCCTGCGAGCGGCCTGCCGTAGGGAGGTCTGGGCTAGTTCGGCCGGGGCGCAATGACGCGCAGGAGGGAGCGACCATGGCCTTCTATCGATCCGTCGGCAGCGTGCCGCCCAAACGGCACACCCAGCATCGGGCTCCGGATGGTGAGCTCTATCGCGAGGAACTGATGGGTGCGGAGGGGTTCTCCTCGGATTCGTCGTTGCTCTATCACCGCCACCTCCCATCGGCCGTGACCGATATTCGCCCGTGGAGCCCGGGCGACCTCACGCTCACCCCGAACGAACCGCTCGCGCCGAGGCACCTGAGCCTGCACGACCTGTTCGCTGCGGGTGCCGACCGAGGTGTCGATGCCGTACGCGGCCGCCGGCTGCTGCTCGGCAATGCCGACGTCCGGCTGACCTATGTCGCCGCCGACACTGCGAGTCCGTGGTATCGCAATGCCCTCGGCGATGAGTGCGTCTTCGTCGAGCGGGGGAGTGCACGCTTGGAGACGGTGTTCGGTGCGTTCGACGTCCGCGCCGGTCACTATGCGATCATTCCGCGGGCGACGACCCACCGGTGGCTGCCGTCCGCACCCGGGAGCCCGGGCCACGTCGAGCCGTTCCGGGCGTACGCGATCGAGGCGAACAGCCACATCATGCCGCCGCGGCGCTATCTGAGCCGCTTCGGGCAGTTGTTGGAACACAGCCCCTATTGCGAACGCGACCTCGTCGGACCGACCGAGCCGCTGCTCGCCGAGGACATCGGGGACGATCCGGGGGCGAGCACGGAGGTGTACATCAAGCACCGCGGCGCGGGTCCTGCGGGCGTGGGCGGCAGCGTCCATGTGCTTCCGCACCATCCGCTCGACGTGGTCGGTTGGGACGGTTGTCTGTATCCCTATCTGTTCCACATTTCCGACTTCGAGCCGCTGACCGGCCGGATCCATCAGCCCCCGCCGGTGCATCAGGTGTTCGAGGCCCATAACCTCGTGATCTGCAATTTCGTGCCTCGCAAGGTGGACTATCACCCGTTGGCTATTCCAGTGCCGTACTACCACTCCAACGTCGACTCCGATGAAGTCATGTTCTATGTCGACGGCGACTATGAGGCTCGCAAGGGGTCCGGCATCGGGCGCGGCTCGATCTCGCTACATCCCGGCGGGCACACGCACGGCCCGCAGCCAGGGGCGATGGAGGCATCGCTGGGTCGGGAGCGGTTCGACGAGACCGCGGTGATGGTCGATACGTTCCGGCCGCTGGATCTCGGGGAGGGTGCGCTGGCCTGCGATGACGGTGTCTATCGCTGGTCCTGGGGTGGCGGTCGCGGCGGGCCGAGCGGTGCCTGAGGCGTTCGGTTCTGCGGGGTTTGGGGGGTTCGGGCTGGATCATCTGCCCTATGGCGTCTATTCCGTCGCCGATGGCGTACGCCGGGTCGCCACCCGGCTGGGGGACACGGTTATCGACCTGGCGGGCGCCCTGGCCGGACGGGTCGCGGACGCCGACGAGCTGTTCGCGACCCACACCCTGAACCGGTTCCTGGCTGCGGGGCAGGAGCGCTGGGTCGAGGTCCGGTCGACGCTCCAGGAAATCCTGGCCGAGCCCGTGCCGGCCGCCGTGCAGCACCCCTTGGCGGCGGTCAGGCTGCACCGACCGGTCGACTTCGCCGACTATGTGGACTTCTATGCCAGCGAGCACCATGCGACCAATCTCGGTCGGCTGTTTCGTCCCGACGCGGCTGAGCCGCTGCTGCCCAATTGGAAGCATCTGCCGGTGAGCTATCACGGGCGGGCCGCCACCATCGTGGAATCTGGCGTCGACATCATCCGGCCTTGTGGGCAGCGACTGCTGCCCGGCGAGGATGTCCCGACGTTCGGCCCGTGTCAGCGGCTCGACATCGAAGCCGAGCTTGGCTTCATCGTGGGCACCCCGACCGCGATGGGGACGCGGATCACGCCGGATGACGCCGACCGGCACCTGTTC
>JAUNUL010000074.1 GCA_030538175.1 Propionibacteriaceae bacterium
TGAAGCCCGGCCAGATTGGCCGGGATCACATCCCGGAGATGTCGCCGTTGTCGATCACCCGGAACCCGCCTCAATGAAGCCCGGCCAGATTGGCCGGGATCACTCGACGCCAACGGCACCCACGGCGCATGGCTATGGCGGCCTCAATGAAGCCCGGCCAGATTGGCCGGGATCACGCGACCGACATCATCCTGGAGGCATGACATGACGATCGCCTCAATGAAGCCCGGCCAGATTGGCCGGGATCACCTGCACCTCGCCGGAATCGAAGTCGCCCATGGGTGCAGTGCCTCAATGAAGCCCGGCCAGATTGGCCGGGATCACATGCCTTGGCAGGCGCGGGGGTTGTTGCGGGGGTCGCCGCCTCAATGAAGCCCGGCCAGATTGGCCGGGATCACCCTGGCAAATCGCTCCGATCCCGGCCGGATTCGCATGGCCTCAATGAAGCCCGGCCAGATTGGCCGGGATCACGGCGTCGGTCGTGTACGGCATTCTCAACACTCGCCCCGCCTCAATGAAGCCCGGCCAGATTGGCCGGGATCACGGCCAGACGCGCCCAGTGCCTCGAGGGGTATGTGACCGCCTCAATGAAGCCCGGCCAGATTGGCCGGGATCACCTCCTGGCGGCTGGCTGTGCCGCTCATGGCTCAAGTGGCCTCAATGAAGCCCGGCCAGATTGGCCGGGATCACAAGCACCTACTTTGAGAGTGGTGGAAGATGCTTCCTGCCTCAATGAAGCCCGGCCAGATTGGCCGGGATCACCCCCACTGCCCCGACTGTGTGGACTGCCCCGACTGGGGCCTCAATGAAGCCCGGCCAGATTGGCCGGGATCACCCGAAGGGAGGACCCACAGTGACCCAGCCACCCATGCCTCAATGAAGCCCGGCCAGATTGGCCGGGATCACCCGGCACCCCGGCCTGCATCGCGGACTGGTAGATCTGCTCGCCTCAATGAAGCCCGGCCAGATTGGCCGGGATCACTGATGTGTACACCGTGGCGATGACCATGATTGTGGTGCCTCAATGAAGCCCGGCCAGATTGGCCGGGATCACGTGAAGAGGCTCGCGGATGAGATCGCGACGAAAGCGCCTCAATGAAGCCCGGCCAGATTGGCCGGGATCACCGCGGGGGCTTGCCGGAGCAGCACCACAGGCAGGCGGGGCAGGCCTCAATGAAGCCCGGCCAGATTGGCCGGGATCACCGGAACTGATCCGAGAACGGCTGCATCGTCATCTGCGGGCCTCAATGAAGCCCGGCCAGATTGGCCGGGATCACCCGGCGTAGGTGTAACGGGTGGCGGGCTCCCACCCCCGCCTCAATGAAGCCCGGCCAGATTGGCCGGGATCACGGCCCTCCAGGTCATCCAGCAGTGACGGGTCCAGGCAGGCCTCAATGAAGCCCGGCCAGATTGGCCGGGATCACCAGTCCGCGATGGGCCGGTTCTCGCTGCTCACCGACGCCTCAATGAAGCCCGGCCAGATTGGCCGGGATCACATCCAGTCCCACGACGAACCGTTCCGCGGGAAGAAGGCCTCAATGAAGCCCGGCCAGATTGGCCGGGATCACTGGTTTTCCTCGGGGCGTGGCTGACGACACGGATTGCGCCTCAATGAAGCCCGGCCAGATTGGCCGGGATCACCACCCACAGAGGCGGGGCGGACCATGCCGCCGTTGGCGCCTCAATGAAGCCCGGCCAGATTGGCCGGGATCACCACTCCCTCGACGGCCGCGAACTCCGCGAGCGTGGCGCCTCAATGAAGCCCGGCCAGATTGGCCGGGATCACCGCGCCTGCTCGTGGGTGATCTCCAGCCCGCCGGCAGGGCCTCAATGAAGCCCGGCCAGATTGGCCGGGATCACCCCCATCACGCACGTGGCAGGCCGCGCTCGAAGCGCTCGCCTCAATGAAGCCCGGCCAGATTGGCCGGGATCACAGCTCCGAATATTTGGTGGCTGTGGCTAGGGGATTTGCTACGCCGTGCGAGGGCTTCTTCTGGTTGGGGTCTATCGTCGCCATTTAGTTCTCAAGTTTCAACTGTTCTGCGTTGTCAGACGGCGTGCGAGCGCTCCCTAGGCATTTCCATAGCGGGGGAGCACTCGCGGTCAGATGATGTGCACTCCTTGCCTTGGAAGATTCCTGGGAAGTCCAATGACGTCGACCATCGCAGGCTTGGCGGCCGCGCCGAGGTCAATGCGCACGACGGAGTCCTTGTCGAGTTCTATGACGTCTAGGATGTCGCTGCGCCAACTCAGAGTTTCGGCTTTCGTGAGATCGCACAGGAAGACGGAGTATTGGAGCCGAGTGCCGTACGCCTCCATCACCTTGAGGACCCTCCTGAGCCTCTTTGCATCGGAGATGTCGTAGGCGATGAGATAGCGTCGCCGGCTCATCGGGTCACTACTCCGACGTAGCGGTCCATTTCTCCAACGAGAACGGCTGCGAGGATGCGTGCCTGTACTTCCAGAGTTCGGCGATATGAAACGGCATAGCCAAAGACGGGATGCTTCAGCTGATCTTCCATCCGTCGTTCGTAGGCTTGGATGAAGGCCTTCTTGCCATTCTCGGTGAACAGCGTCCCGCTTGCCGTCTGTCGAAAACTGCGCATACTGAGTTCACCGTTATTGAAGGCGCGAAGAACGGTGGATTCGGCAATCAATGGCCGAAACTCCTCTGCGAGATCCAGAGCTAGTGACGGCCGGCCGAACCTTGACCCGTGCAGCATCCCGAGATACGGGTCCAGTCCGACCCCTAGACAGGTAGCAACCACGTCCTTGGTCAGCAGTGCGTAGGCATAACTGAGCGCCGCGTTTATGGGGTCTCTGGGAGGTCGCCTTGTGCGTCCGTGAGCGGCGAAAGTAGCGCTGATCTCGGTGTCCCTTATCAGCGCGCCGAAGTGGCCGAAATATAGACGTGCAGCAGTCCCCTCGAACCCCATGAGCTGGTCGCGTTGCTCCGCATGGTCGCATCGTTTGCTCAGCGCCAAGAGAGTGTCGAGGTCGGACTTCGGCACGCCTTCAGGATGATTGCGCATTAGCAGCGTCCGCTGATTGCGGATCTTCGCGGAGATCATGGGCCGGGCATGTCCGAGGCCACCAGCCACATGGGCGTTGAGTTGAGCTCGTCGCAGTTCCACATTCTTCGATGGTTGGCCCTGCGACCAGCCATCTAGCCAGCCACTGCGGCTGAGCCAGAGAACGGGTGCGCCGTGAGCCCACAACTTGCGCAAAGCCTGGGTTGTCACCTGGACATTTCCATAAGCGTTGACCTGCGACACATCGATCAGGCGAATTGATTCCAGTTGCTCACTGCCTTGGCTAATGACGAGCCTGCCGCCGTCCACACCGATTACTGCACCTTGTTCGAGCACGTATACCGGCCTCTGCTCGGGATCCGTCGGGACGAGTCGCCGGGCCGGCCGCGCCCGCCGAGCAGCCAAGAGGTTGTGCTCATCAGGGAGGCATATCCCAGCTAACGAGCAGCGCGGACACTTCGGCGAATCCTCCAGCGGTGGCGGAGCCTGAAGTTGATCAGCCACGTGCTTCGCCGCATCGATCGTCCTTTGCAGGTCGCGACGTGCCTCGTCATCCCATGCAACATCGACCCGTCGATGACTCTTGCGGTAATACAACTCACCATGGGTCACCTCGTACCCCGCTGCCTCCAAGAGGGCCGCTTGGGCCAGAACCTGAATCCGGTCAGCCGGCCAGGCATTCCCGCTTCTTTGGGCGCCGCCGGTCTTGTAGTCCACTGGCACCGCCACACCGTCAAAATCCACCCGATCAATGACGGCAGTGATACCCCACTCGGCGTCAGAAAGGGTCACAGCGCGGGTCGTTGGCCATATGCCCTTGAAGTCCTCATCCGGCAAAGGGCCGCTGGGGGCTGCAATCGCTCGGTGGTCGAAATCACCCGCAGCGGTGTCGTCGCTTGACGACCATTCGCTGTTCACCCACTCCAAATAGAACAGCCGCGGGCAATAGGTGAACTGGTTGAGCATCCGTGCTGGCAGTAGCTCCGGCCTTTCCGTTGTCATGACTCTGGCCGGAAGAGACCGAATCCGAAGTGGGAGAGGGCACCCAGGCTCAGTGGCCCCCTCACGGGTGCGCTGAACGTAATTCGCAGATTCACCCCGTCCCGGCGATCGGCCATGGACTCCTTCCATCGGTAGCGCCGGAATTCACGTGCAGTGCCGTCGGCCTGCTCGATAGCGACAATCTCGGTGCCCGAGGTCTCGCGGTAAGTCCATTCGGTGCGCACATCGTCTTTCAGCACGGCCCACGGATCGCGGGATCGTTTCAGATGGCGGGTACGCAGAAACGGCGTCTCGCTCGTCCATGTCGATGCTCCGCCCCCCGACGCGACCAGTTCGGGCAGGATCTGATCGGGCTGCCCGACCCCAACGAGTTGGGCGGAACCCTCCACGAACCCCTTGGGCGCGTACCCGTCAGCGGCCCGCCTGACCGATGTTGCTTCTGCGAGTGCGGAGAAGGCCGCGGCGGGAATGCCGTCCGGGACCCACAGCGCCAAGTCGGTGACGACACCGTGCTGGTCGGCCAGCCACAACCAGTGGGCGTGGCCGTGGCCAGTCCGTGACAGTTGTTGACCGTCCACAGACCTCGGGAAGTGCCCGGTCAGCGTCGTGGGCACTTCGTGATTCATCACCTTTTGAAGCTTGGACAGGTATCGGCCGCGCAGTCTTTCGGTCACCAAGATCGCGTTGCGGGCTTTCAGCGGGGCCCGTGACCGCCAACCCCAGCGAACCACTGTCGGTTCTGGAACCGTGGACCTTCGGGTGGGCGTGACTCGGCGCACTTCCTCGGCCGGAGCGCCATAGGTTACCCATTCAGTCCCAGCAGGGGTCAGAAAGCCCTGTTTCCGCATCGCATCCGGCGTGATCTCCCACTGCTCGGTGGTCGTGTCGACGGTTGGGCACAGCAGTCGGGTCAGACGTGGGCCAAATGCTCCGGGAGCCAGTTCTTGGTGGTTGTCGGCCGAGGGTGGTTCTAACACTGCCTCCACTAGTGACTCGGCGCGACCGAGGTAGGACAGTTTTCCTAGGCATCGGGCGAGACAAGCGGTCTTGCCCTCGTCCAGTTCGACGTTGGGCCATGTCACGTGCAGTGGCTGGTCAGGCCGGACAGACACCATGCTGTTCATCGTCATGGTCGTTCTCCTTGTCTCGCCCGAGCGATGGTCGAGATCAGGGAGATAGTGCCGGCTGTGCCAGGGGATGGCAGGAGGAACGAGATAGGTCGGGTGCTCGGAAGCCAACTCCGAAAGCACGGATCGCACCGTGTCCAAGTCCTGCTCGGGAAGCTTGTCGTGCGCGACCGCCAGCAGCGCGCGAGAGATCCGCCATGGGCTCGGTGGCCACTCGACGGTGCCCGAGTTGGCGCTGCTGTTCCACGCGGTTGCGGCGTACATGCCGCCGATAAAGCGGAAAGCCATCGAGACCGCCACGACTATGCCTTGTCTTTGCGACCTGCTCGATCAGCCCACGTGACCGAGAACGGTTCGAAAGTGCCTTGGCAGGTCTTGATTGCTGCCTGGACACGAGTCGTGGCCCCCAAGAGATCCGGAATGTCCGAATCGGCATCAGCGACCTCCAGGTCGCAGGCTGTCCGCAGCCGCAGCCCTCCCCCGAAGACGGACGCAAGCTCAAAATCGATCAGGGCCTCAAGGAGTTCGGTCCGATCGGAGCCCAGCCCATAAGACTGGATCTGGTCGTGGTCCACGCTGACGAAGGCGATGATGTCGCGCGCGGTGAACTCGGTTCGCTGGTGCGGGACCATGCCATAGCCGGTGTCGGTGTTGCCGCCCTTGATCTCGACGGAATCACTCTTTACTCCGCCGGAGACAGCCGTTTGCACATCGTAGGCGTCGATGAATGCTGTTACGGCCCGCGCCACCTTGGGCTGCCAGGGCCACTTCTTGCGGGCGAAGAAGACGCCATGGATCAGCGAGAGCGGATCCCAACGGAACAATCGATCTGCGATGTGCCGATGATTGAGCGGGCGGCCCGCACGCAGTTCGAGCGCATCGCCGATCCAGTCTTCGCCATTTCGGGTGGAGCCTTGGACGGTGCCTTCCATGATGTACGCCGAGGCGAGTCGGTGAGCTTCCAGGCGGGAACTGGTCAGGAAGTCACCATCATCGCTCAGCACTCTGACGTAGGGAACCCCGTCAAGCACGGCTAGCTGATCCTGCGTGCCCGCATCCCATGTAGCTGCTTCCATATGGTTGGCCATGGATTGGGGCGACTCCACGTGCAGGCTCTGCAACCAGGACCCGGGCTCCTCACCCGGGCTTGTGAAGAGCGCTGGGCCGAGGTCGGGGAAGCCGGTCGGCTGGAATCGCGTGCCGATAACCGGGCGGAGCTTCAGGCGATGGATCGTGCGGTTACTCATCTTGTGCTTCCTGGGTCGGGGTTTGATCGGTGGTGATCGCGGCGGAGTCAGTCAGTTGACGGGGTCTCCGGATGGGTGGGGTGAGTGAGGCCATTAGAGCCGCAGCTAGGCGCGGTCCGCTCGAGATGGAGACTGGTGCTGCGTATTCGGCAGGGGCGCTGATCACCTCGGATTCCTGGTCCGGCTCTCCCAGCTTCTGACTGTGGTGACCATCTGCTTGATTGAACGGTGGTTCCGCCACCTTGCTGCGGTTGAGCAGCGCCGTGGCCTCGGCCAAGACTGGGGATACCTGCCCAGCCCGGAGGCGTAGTAGCCATCCCGGCATGAGTCCCTGCACCCGCGCAGCGTCCTTCGAGTCACCGGGGAGTCGAACGCGAGCGCTGTTGAAACGTTGCAGAAGACTCAGCTCGGGAACGGGGATCTGCGGTCGCTCACGGTGGGGAGGAAGGCGGCCAGGGCTGTTCCAGTCCAGAGCCAAGAAGGCGAGAAAGGCTGTTTGTAAGTACGCCTCGTCCAACTCGCCGCGTGCCCAGGCATGGGTGTCCTGCCATGCTGCAACGACACTGGAGCCGGACACCAGCCGCGCACCGCGACCAATCGAGTCTTGGGGCATGGATGCCACAGCGCCGTGCTGTTCGCACCACACCGCCGTGTCGCTCAGCACATCCACCAGTGGTCTGGAGGCGAGCCCGCCGACCTTCGGTGCGCGCCAGCCGGACGCACTTGTTCGATCTGGGACTGTGCCGAGGACGACATCGCGCGTCGAAATCGGTTCGGCCCCCAGCCACGTCCTCCCTCCAGCCAAGGCGGCGCCGAGCCGAACCTCTGCCGATTCTTCGAACAAGGGGCGACAGATCGCCAACACATCGCGGGCGGGCATCCTGTTCGGCAGACGAGTGACCTTGTCTCGACCGGTGTTCGAGCGGGTCAGCGCAAGCTCCCAGAGAGTCAGCGCCTCCAACGTCAGCAGCAGATCCTCGGGGCGGGTATGGCGCATGAAATCAGACAGGCGGCGATCAGCGCGTCGGCGTGCGATACCCAAGGCCTGGCTTTCAGCTCGCTGCATCCCTTGCATCCGGCGACTGACGGGGATTGCCAGCCCAATCCCTGGTGCCGCTTCGACTCGAACGTCGTCCAACGGGACCGCCAAGAAGGCCAAGCCATTGCGCTGCGCGAGTCCGAACCGAATGAAGCGACCGATTCGCCGGTCGGTGCCGAGACTGCGCACAGCGCCGTACATGTGGGCGGACTGCTTCGCACTCGAACCCGCCCACGTAGCGCGAGCTTCGGCGAATACTTGCTGGATTTCCAGAAGGTTGCTCGGTTGTGACCAAGTCGGAGCCCAGAGTTCGCCGCGAACTTCCTCGTTGGCGGATCCAGGATTGGGCCCTTCAGGGCTTCCCGAGACCGTGAATGGCCAAGCGGCTCGGCTCGTCGTCTCACCAAGTCGTCGTGCTGGAGCGGCGGCGAAGAGCAGACTTCCTTCGAGCATCAGCACGTACGCCCAGGGATTTACGAGTGTCCGGCCGCCTCCGAAAGCCCCAGAGCGCGGGCTGCCAGCGCCACTGGCATCGAACTGACCAACCGGATGACTCGCCAGCCCGCCCACGTGAATCCCGGACGTTAGCGAACTGGCCCAGCCCAAGGATCGGGCAGCGGAGGCGCCGGTCTCCGGAAGAACCGCCACGAGGTTGTTGTGGAAGTGGGTTGAGAAGTCGAGCCGACCATCGTTTCCGCCGGAGCCGAGCAACGGAGGAAAGCTCGGGCCGTCCTGAGTCAGGATCACCGCACTGTCCAGCCAGGCCAGCGCACGGTCTGGCCACTGGTTGCGCAGGAGCCGGATCAGCAGCTCCTTTTCCCCTCTTGCAAAATCTTTTCCGGCTTGAGCAGACGTTCGGAGCCGGCGGCCGATTTGGACTGCTTCTTGCCAGTCCGGGAGTCGGTCGCTGGCTGCAAGAAGTCGCTCCAACGTGATCCGTTGGTTCTTGTCCTGCGGTGCGAAACCGCTCCCGTTATTCCAAGGGCTCAGCACGGGTGTGGGTTGATAGTCCGACACCAGGAACTGGGGAATATCGTTGACTGGGGTGTCAATGACGAGTGTGTCCCCCTGCCACGCCCACTCGGTCTGAGGCGACTGCAGGGCCAGAACACGGCCAAGGCCAAGACCCACCAGATAACTCAGCAGATCAGTGGGTGGCAGGCCGGGGAACTCATGCCTCATGTCACTTCGCCTCCGGTAATGTGTCGCCAGCGCTGCTGCGCCAGTCAGCCATGCGCACGATCAGCTCGAACCACGCGAGTCGGAAGGGTCCCCAACGTTCGAATAGGTTGAGTGCGGCGCGGCTCCACGAGTCAGCGGACCCCATCCCGAAGATGGTCAGGTCCACTTCGGTTTCGGGGAACGAATCGCTCCCGAGCGAGAAGCCCGGCAGGGTCTCGCCGTGGCGAAGGCCCATCAAGGATTGGCCGTCTCGGCCCTCTGCCAAAGGATCCCGTGGCTGGATTCGCAGATGGCCATGATGTGCCCCGACCAGATAGATCGCGAGGGAGTGGTGCTCCTCCGGCACACCTGACCGGGTCAGGGCTTCTTTGCCCTCGTCCGTGCGCAGATAGAGCGCAGACACCAATTCGTGCCTGAAGCCGCGACGCCTCATCCCCTCGGGCGTCCGGATGGCCAGCCTGCCGGTGCCTGGTGACTTTGCCCAGGGGCCGTCGCCGGGCGATACGAAACCTGACGACCTGTTGGCATCGATGAGCCCCCGTTGCCAGTCCTCGTGGCTCTTGCCTAGGTCGTGATAACCGGCAGCCGCGGCCACGGCCTGATGGACGCCCTCAGCAATGCCCGGGGCGAGCAAGTTCAACAGAGCGCTCGCCTGTTGGTGCGCCTCGTCGAGATGCAGATCGAGGCGCTGCCAACGGCTCTGGCCTGTGCTCCCCTCATCCTGGGCGATACCCTCTGAGGCCCCTTCGAAGATCGAATTCCCGATGGTGGCGGCCAGCGGCTCGGTCGTGACCGGCGTCTTTGATTTCGGGGCGAAACCGAACTCAGGAAGATAACCACCGGCATCCTTGTCGACCAGCACCAAGTGGTTGGGCTTGAGGTCGTTGACGCGTCGGACGATTTGCCATCGACCCGAAGGTGGATCATAGGTCCAAGCCCTCGGCCCGTCCTTGAGCCAGTCGCGGGCAGCGGTGATGGGCACCGAGCAGCGCCAAGGCTCCGAGGGCTTGTTCTCGATCCGACCATCGTTGATATTGACGGGGTCGATCCATGCCACGGTGAGATCGAGATCCTCGGATGGCCGGATGAACATGGCGATATCGATATCCATCCCGGAGAGATCAGGGGACGTATCGAAAAGGCGGGTGAAGTCGCGCCGGCGGAGGATCGTCAGGAGATCCTCGGTCTGGGCGATATCGCTCCGGAGCAGGTCCTCGCTGGTGACACTCTGGCCCTCGAGTGCGGTGAGCGCCACAGTTGAGGCTTCGACGTCGCCAGGGTCGTATGGACCCTTGTTCGTCAGCGGGGGGAACCAGATCAGTTTCGCTTCCTGGGTTAGTCCTGCGCGATTGCAGCGGCCAGCGCGCTGACAGATGGACGACCAAGGCGCTGCCTCGGTGAACAGGATGGTCGCGTCGATGTCCACTCCTGCCTCCACCACCTGCGTGGAAATAACGATGCGCCCGCCCGGAGGGATAGGCGACCTGAGCGTGTCGATGAGCTTCTTCCGCTCAACTCCGCGGAAGCGGGAGTGCAAGAGGATCACCTGGGTTTTCGGGTCCTTCTTGAGCAGGCTCACCGCGAGATCCGTGGCAGCTGCCACCGTGTTGACGATGACGAGCGTGAGTGTTCCCAGATGTTCGCTGGCAATGGCGTCTGCCAACCTGGCAATGGTCGGCTTCGGAATCG
>JAUNUL010000075.1 GCA_030538175.1 Propionibacteriaceae bacterium
TAGATCGTGTTGCTCTGGGTGATCGGCAGGGTCCCGAGCGAACTGCGGGACACGAACGCGAACGCGATGGCCTGCCAAGCGCCGGAGAAGAACCGACGCACGGACAGCCCATGGAGCTTCAGCAGCACCGGATACAGCACGAACATGACGATCGCGCAGCCGACATACACATCGATGGTGAAGACCGCCAGGGGAGCGATGAGATCCCAGCCGTACGTCGCGATCGCGCGCCCGATCAGAGCCGCCGTGCCGACCGGCGCGAGCAGGATGATCCACCAGACGAGCTTCTGGAAGACCGCCAGCGCCCCCTGGGCGAACTCGACGAACGGGGTCGCCTTCTCGCCCGCGGCAAGGGCAGCGGCGCCGAGGGCGATGCCGAGCACGACGAGCTGCAGGACGTTGAAGTTGACCGAGCTGGTCAGCGTGCCGGCACCCTCAACGGCCTTCGTGGTGACCTCCACGCCAAGGATGTTCGACGGCACGAGCGACTTCAGGAAGTCGAGCCAGGTGCCCTGGGTGGTGACGGCCTTCGCGCCCTCGGTGCCGATGGTGGCCGAGGAGCCTGGGTTGGTGAGGACGCCGAGTCCGATGCCGATGCCCACCGAGATGAGTGCGGTGATGGAGAACCAGATCAGGGTCTGCACGGCCAGACGGGCCGCGTTGGCGACGTGCCGCAGCTGCGTGATCGACACGATCAGCGCGGTGAGGACGAGCGGGACCACGATCACGCGCAACAGCTGAACGAAGATCGTGCCAACTGTTGAAAGCAGAGTGGTAAGCCACTCGAGGGAGAACGTGCGGGCGAGATAGCCCAGCAGGATGCCGACGGCCAGGCCAATGAGGACCTGGGCCCAGAAGGGGAAGCCCTTCTTCTTGGTCGGCCGGGCGTCCGTGGACGCGGTGGATGTGGACACGGTTCGAAGCCTTTCGTTGATTTCTCAACTATAGACCCATTGAAGTTTCCTATGGAAGGCCTGTTCCTCCAGGCGGATCGTGGCGCAATGTCCGGCCTGTCGAACATTGAGGCGTTCCTGAACGGAACGTTTCGGGCAGACCAGGGGTTAGCTAGGCATAGTTAATAGTGCGCGGGCCAGAGAGATGCGCAAGCAATCGGACCCGCTCCACAGTGCAATGCGCAATCCAAAAACCCCAAGGATGGTTCCTTTGAGCAACTTCAGCATGCCCACTTTCGGCTTGGCCCCGGCCTGGTTCAACTCGATGATTCAGGCCTCCACCAAGGCCATGACCATCGCGTTCGCCGCCCAGCAGGTCATCGGCCTGCGGCTGACGATGCTCGCGGCCAACGGCAACACCTCGACGAATCGTCGCGAGGTTGAGCGCATGGTTACCGAGAAGATGGACGCCGTCAACGAGTCCGGCCGCGTCCTCTTCGAGCTCGCTGGCTCCATGGCCCAGGCCGTGCCCACCATGTTCTTCGACCCCAAGGCCGCTGAGCGCATGCTCAACCGCGCCGCGAAGGCGGGGGACCGGGCACTGACCCCGTTCGAGCGTCGGGTCACGGCCAACAAGAAGCGCCTCAGCCGCTGAGGCAGCCCGGCCGCTGACCATCGTGAGCGGCTGGCATCCTGCCGCAGCGTGACAGCGGCATGCCTTCCCCATAATCCGACGGCTCGTGCCGGGTGAGTCATAGAACCCCGGCGCGGGCCGTCATCAATTCAGCGGCTCCGAACCATCAGATCCAGCCCCGGTCCGTGGCGATCCGGACCGCTTCGTGGCGATTGGCCGCGCCGAGCTTTGCCACGGCTGCTGACAGATAGTTGCGGACCGTGCCCTTCGACAGGGCGGCGCGCACGGCAATTTCGTCGACCGGGGCCCCGTCGGAGGCGTACGCCAGCACATCCGCTTCCCGCGGCGACAACGGCGAGTCCCCGGCGCCGATGGCCTCGGCGGCCAGCTCGGGGTCGACGTGGCGCCCGCCAGCGGCCACGGTCCGCACCACACCTGCCAGAGTCGCGGCTGACACCGTCTTCGGCAGGAACCCGCGGACACCAGCCGCCAGCGCCGACTTCAGATAGCCCGGCCGCCCGTGTGAGGTCACGATGATGCACCGGCACTCCGGCAGATCCACCGCCAACCGCTGCGCGACGCCGATCCCGTCGGGTTCGGGCATCTGCAAGTCCAGCAACGCCACGTCCGGCCGATGCTTCATGGCCGCCGCCAGTGCTTCGGGGCCCGAGGCTGCGCGCGCCACCACCTCGATGTCGTCCTCCAGATCCAACAGCCCGGCGAGAGCGTCCCGGATCAGGTTCTCGTCATCGGCCAATAGCACGCGGATCATGCGCGGACCTCCTGGGGCACGGGGATGGATGCGGTGAGCAGGAACCAGTCACCGTCCTGGTGGTATTCGAGCGTCCCGCCGGCCGTGGCGAGCCGATCCGCCATGACCGTGAGGCCGGTCCCGGTCGATTCCGCCGCGGCACCCTCATAGCGGGCGCCATCGTTGGTGATCGTCAACGCGACCTCGTCCGGCTCCACGGCGGTCGTGATGCTGACCTGCGTGGCCCGCGAATGGCGCAGCACGTTCGTGACCCCCTCGCGGATCACCCAGGCCAGGGTTTCGGCGTACTCCTCGGGGACGTCCTCACCGGCGACCACGCAGCGGATGCCGGCCGACCCGAGCAGAGCCCGCGCGCCCTCGACCTCATCGGCCCAGGTCGCTCGACGCTCGCCGCGGACCACCCGGCGGACTTCCGCCCCGGCCGTGTTGGCGATCTGCCGGATCTGCCCCATTTCGTCGGCCGCGCGGTCGTGCTGTCCGCGGCGCGCGAGCTCGGCGGCCAGTTCGGATTTCACCGAGATCGTGGCGAGCGTACGCCCGAACACATCGTGCAGATCCCGCGAGATGCGCAGCCGCTCCTCGGCCACCCCCAACTGGGCCTGGACCTCGTGGGCCCGCTGCAACTCGCGCAACACCCTCAGCATCCAGCCCATCGACCAGGCCGTCCAGATGACCAACAGGCTCAAGAAGCAGCCGACCAACATGATCGGGCTCGCCAGCAGACTCAGCGGCAGCGAGACGCCGACCAGGCCCAGGCTGATCAGCAATGTCCGCCGGGCGCTGAGCAAGGGGGAGACGGCACCGATGACGCAGCCGACCACGTACCACAGGAACATGGAGATCTCGCTGCTCCAGAAAGCCAGGGTTCCGCCTGTCAGCGCGAGGATCGCGACCCCCCAGATGATCAGGAAGCGCATCGGCGGACGGGCCGGCCCCTGCATCACCCGGTCGAAACTCCAGCGGGCCGCGATCACGTTCAGCACGGTCACCGCGATCGACAACACGAGCAGGGTGACCATGTGCACCAGGAGCGGAACGGGTGCCTCGCCGCCGACCCCGCCCAGCAGGAAGGCGGCGTACTGCGGCGGGAGCAGCAGGAGGAAGACATAGAGCGACCAACGCACGTACACCTCGAAGCGTCGTGCGTTGGTCACCGGCCAGCTTTGCATCGTGGCCATTGTGCCAGTCAGCCCTCGTTGGCAGTCCGGGTCACGGTCTGGCTGGTGGCGGCGCCCGTTCGCGTACGCCACCACACGACGCCCGCCACCACAATCAACAGGGCACACGGAATCAGCATCACGGGGCTGGCCACGCCGGCGGAGCGATCAAAGCCGGCATTGAGGTCGTAGGACATGACCGCGGTGATGACGAACGCCACCGTGTTGTTGACAGCATGCAGCAGGACGGCGAGCTCGAGGCCACCGGTGCGCCAGGTGATGACGGCCAGGGCTGCCCCGAAGACGAAGTAATAGATGTTCAGCCACGGATCGAGCGCTGCGTGGGCGACCATGAACAGCGCGCTGCCCACCAGGATGCCGAGGACCAGCCCGGTGCGTGGCCCCCAGCCCCAGCTCGCTGCGATCCGAAAGGTCAGGCCGCGGAAGGCGTACTCCTCACCGGCGGACTGCAGCGGCGTCAGCGTCACGGCCAGCACCAGCAGGGCAATCGTGTCGACGAGCGGCTGGGTCGTAGTCGGCTGCGGCATCAGCGTCAGGGTGATGACCTGATAGGCCACCCAGATCGGGATGACGATGAGCGCGGTGCGGGCGAGCAGCCGCCACCGAAAGAGGTTTCTCACCGAGTGCAGTGACCGTGCGGGCACCTTGAACAACCACTTCTGCAGAAGCATGCTCCACGGGGTCAGCATCGCCAGACCGCCGAGGCTGCCGGCGAGCAGGGCAGGCGTCATGCCGGGGGTACCGGTGGTGCTCGGGTCCCAGCGGCCGGTGATCAGGTCGACCGTCAGGCCGATGGCGCCACCGATGGCCGAGAAGGCCAACAAGCCGCCCATCAACAGCACCAGAGCGACGATGCCGCGCCACACGGCGGGTCGCTCCATCGCCAGACGCTGCTGATACTCGTGTGCTGGCAGGTCGCGTGCCGGCTGGGAGCCGATCTGGGTCTGGGGGACGACGGGTGGGTGATGGGGGAGGTGTGTCGTTGTCATGGTTCAAGCCTCCGCCAGGTTTCGGCGTCGCGCCGGTGCCGCGTGTCACGGGTTCGCGTGAGGAGTTCAGGGGTCCGGCATGACGGATGTCATGTGCCATTCACCGATTGCTGGAAAGCCTGTCGGCCATGGCTGCAAGGCTGGGGGCATGACAGCGATCTGGGCCCACCGCGGGGCCTCTGCGTACGCGCCGGAGAACACCCTGCCCGCCTTTGCCCTCGCCGAGGAGATGGGCGCCGAGGGGATCGAGCTCGACGCCCAACTCACCGCTGATGGCGAGATCGTCGTGATCCACGACGAGACCCTGGACCGCACGACCAACGGGACGGGCGCGGTCGCGGAGCGTACGCTCGCGGAACTCCGTGCCCTCGACGCCAGCTTCGGGATGGCCGGCTTCCGGGGCACCGGGGTCCCGTCCCTCGCCGAAGTCCTCGAGCTCGTCAAGCCAGGGCACATGGTTGTCAACGTCGAGCTGAAGACGTCGGTCGAGTTCTATCCGGGGATTGAAAAGGTGGCGCTCGATGTGATCGCTGCGAGCGGCCTGGGGGAGCGGGTGATCGTGTCGTCGTTCAACCACTACACCCTCAAGACGGTGCAGCAGATCGCCCCGGCCACGCGCGTGGGCCTGTTGTTCGTGGAGCAGCTCTATCTGCCCTGGGAGTACGCCGTCGAGTTCGGCGCCGTGGCGATCCATCCCCACCATGGGTTCCTGCAGATCCCGGGTGTCGTGGAGTACGCCGCAGCGGCCGGCATCGACGTCAACACCTGGACGGTCAACTCCGAGGAGGACCTGGCCCGGATGATCGCGCTTCGGCCGGCGGCCGTCATCACCAATCACCCGGACCGGGCACTGCGGATCAGGGGCTGATCAGCCCTGCATCAGCCGGGCCTTCACGGCGGCCGCGACCTTGCCGCCGTCGGCGCGACCTGCGGCCTTGGCGTTGACGGCCTTGATGATCTGGCCCATCTGCTTCATGGTCACCTCGCCGGCGGCCGCGACCTCGGCCTCGACGAGGGCGGTCAGCTCGTCGTCCGTCAACTGGGTGGGCAAATAGACCTGCAGGATCTCCACCTCGGCGAGCTCGACGTCCGCCAGATCCTGCCGCCCTGCTGCGGCATAGGCCTCCGCGGAGTCGCGCCGCTGCCGGACCTGCTTGGTCACCACGGCCTGCTCCTGGGCATCGGTGAGCTCATGGGCCGCCTCGCCGGAGACCTCTTCGGTCGTGATCGCCGCGAGCACCGCCCGCAACACCTTGGTGGTGTCGGCCTGCTTGGCCTTCATGCTGGAGATCATGTCGGCGCGGAGTCGGTCCTTGAGTGCAGCCATGCTGGGGTCCTTCGCTTGGGGATCGGGCACGTTGATTGCCCTGGATTGCTTCAGCCCCATCGTCCCACGGGGCCACAAGCGATTTTGGCGGCTCTGATCCGGCTGGTAAAGTCGCTCAGGTTGCCGTCACGACGGCCGCGGATGACGAAGAGCTCCCCACCTTGAGCCGAGGGGGCGCCGCGCAACGGGAAACCGGAAGGAGAGCGTTCATGGACGCCGCAGAGAAGCAGAAGATCATTGAAGAGTACGCGACCAAGCCCGGTGACACTGGCTCTCCGGATGTGCAGATTGCGCTGCTGACCAAGCGCATCGCGCACCTGACCGAGCACCTGAAGGAGCACAAGGGTGACTTCCACTCGCGTCGCGGCCTGATGCTGATGGTTGGTCAGCGCCGTCGTCTGCTCAACTATGTCGCCAAGAACGACATCGAGCACTACCGTGAGTTGATCAAGCGTCTCGGCCTGCGCCGCTGATCGCTCGCTCAAGCGAAATCAAAAGCCCCGGGGATTTTCCCTGGGGCTTTTGCGTTGTCGGCTCTTTTCCTGATGGGCGACTTGAACGTCGGCGGTGTCTGTTCCGGTTCTGTGTGCCGGGGTGGGGTCAGTTGTTGGCGAAGGCGTTGGTGAGCTCAGGCAATACTTGGGCCACCTCGTTCTGGTTGCGCACGAGCCACGCTCGATTGCCGGTTTCTTCGGCGATGCGCTCCATGGTCGCGAAACTCTGATCCGTGCCCAGGACGACCAGGCCCACGGTGATGCGCTTGGACGGGTCTGCGCCGTTGATGTTGGCGATGAGCTGATCGGCGGTGAGCGAGTCGCTCCGCGGATCGCTGTGGCCGTCGGTCAACACGATGATCTGGTGGGTGAAGCCCGGGCGATATTCACGTTCCATCAATGAATAGGCCTCCCAGATCGCTGAATTCACCGGTGCACTGCCGCGGGCCTGGATCTGACGGAACTGTGCAGCATTGGCATTCAGATTTGCCACATATTCCGGTGTGTCGGTGGGCTGCAGGGGAATCCGCTGTTGAAAGACCGGTCGCCCTGAAGCGTTGGTCTGGAACGTCATCAGGCCGGTCACGCTGCCGGGTGGCCAATAGCCCCAGTTCTCCAGGGTGGCGGCAGCGATGATGTCGAGCTTGGGGATGCCGCTGTTGCCCAGTGGTTCGCCCATCGAGGCCCCGGCATCGATCACGGCCAGCGTGGAGGTCCGATGGCTGAACGTCACATAGGCCTGAGCGGCCTGTGCCCACCCGGTCTGGCCGAGTCGGGCAGGTTCGGAGACTCCCTCGATCGGCAGGCCGACGGCTTGGAGGTCCGCCGCTGCGGGGGCGCGGTCACCCACCCGGATGCCTGCGGCGAGGAGGGCATCCTGCCCTTGGGGTCCGGTGAGCCAGGAGATGAAGGTGTCAATGGTCGGCGTGCCACCGCCCACCACGCCGAACAGGACCCCACGCCGGGCGCCATCGATGTGCCAAGCGCGCAGATCCGAATCAGAAGGCTGATTCAAGGCCACGAGTTCGCTCGTCACTCCTGCCCGCGGGCCGACACCGAGAGCTCGGGGCGCGTCCTGCGGATTCGGGGCCAGCATTCCGGGAACCTCGCTCGGGGCGGCGTGAGCGACGGTCCGCCACTCCACGGTGGGCATCCGTCGCTGCTCGGGACTGGCCGCTGCGGGGCTGGCCGGGAACCCCTGCCCATCGGCCACCAGTTCGGCCAGTCCGATGAAGCCGAGGGTGCCGGTGATCGAATCGTTCGGGGTGGGCAGGACCAACTTCAGCTGGCCCCAGTCGCGTTGTCCGAAGTCTGCGAAGGTCTTGGCGCCGGTGATGAGCTCGACGAGCGTGGCACCCGTCAAGGACTGGTTCGGCAACGTCTCCGCCAGGGCAGAGGGTGCGATGAGGACCGCCGGTGACCAGCCGATGGCATGCACGGGCTTCGAGACGACGGTGGTCACCGTGCTGCGGGCCTGCCAGGACAGACCCTCGGGGATCCACGCCGCGGCGTCGCCAAGGCCTTCTTGGGCAACGGCCCTGCTGTCGCGGGCTTCCACGACGATCGGTTCACAGTCCGGGGCGAAACCCGTCCGATAGTCAGCGAGCACTCGGTCCACCGCCCGGAGCAGCATGGGATCGACGAGAACGCGTGCCGTGGTGGGGCACGATGCGGTGTTGGTCGGGGTGGCCGGTGACGTGCCGTCGCCCGACGGGGTGCCACCAGTGCAGGCAGCGACCAGCAAAATGAGCGCAACCAGCCCCGCCCGCAGGGAGCGAGCGCGGCGTGCCCACCCCCGTCGACGCGTGGGCCGGGCCCGGGAACCCGCCCATGCCGAAGGAGGGGAATGATCATCGATCACTGCGCCCCTCCTTGCGTCCACGAAACTGAAATGCAACTACCAGCCAATCATGAAACCACCCTCATGAACGCTAGGCGTTCCGCCCAGGCGACCCTCGCAATTGCCCTCCTGGGTTGGGGGCGGCCGTTCGAGATTCGCATGTGGGGTAGGTTTGCTGTGGAACAATTGCAAACGTTTGACCAAATCGAGGTTGCACCGCCGGCTGATCCGGGAGCCCTCGGTCCTCGGTAGTGGCCCTCGGGCGCGCCTGAACGCAGCCGCGCACCCGCGGACCTCGATCGAAGACCGGCCTCCACCCAGACGGATCACCTGTGCGCTCTGCGATCGCATCAAGTGAAAGGAATCCCGTGGAGGGATCTGATCTGAAATTCACCGAAGCCATCATCGACAATGGCAAGTTCGGCAAGCACGTGGTCCGCTTCGAGTCGGGCCTGCTGGCTCGTCAGGCTGCCGGCTCCGCCGCCGTCTATCTGGACGGCGACACCATGTTGCTGTCCGCCACCACCGCGGCGAAGTCGCCGCGCGACGCCATCGATTTCTTCCCGTTGACGGTTGATGTCGAGGAGCGGATGTACGCCGCGGGCCGCATCCCCGGTTCCTTCTTCCGCCGCGAGGGGCGTCCGAGTGAGGGCGCGATCCTCGCCTGCCGGCTGATCGACCGCCCGCTGCGCCCGTCGTTCGTCAAGGGCCTGCGCAACGAGGTCCAGGTCGTCGTCACCGTGATGTCGCTCAACCCCGACGTGCTCTATGACGTCGTCGCGATCAACGCTGCGTCCATGTCCACCCAGCTCGCCGGCCTGCCCTTCTCCGGCCCGATCGGCGGCGTGCGCATCGCCCTCATCGACGACCAGTGGGTCGCCTTCCCGACCGTCGACCAGCTGGCTGACGCGACCTTCGACATGGTCGTCGCCGGCCGGGTCGTCGCCAACGGTGACGTCGCGATCATGATGGTCGAGGCCGAGTCGACCGAGGAGACCTGGAACCTGGTCGCGGCGGGCAAGCCTGCCCCGACCGAGGACGAGGTCGGCCGTGGTCTGGAAGTCGCCAAGCCGTTCATCAAGGCCCTGTGTGACGCCCAGGCCGAGCTGGCTGCGCAGTTCCCGAAGGACACCGCCGAGTTCCCGGTCTTCGTCGACTATGGCGACGACCTCTATGCTGCGGTCGCGGCAGAGGCCACCGACCAGATCCGTGCGGCGATGCAGATCCCCGGCAAGGAAGAGCGCAACGAGACCACCCATGGCATCCGCCAGGAGGTCACCCAGAAGCTCTCCGCCCGGTTCCCGGAGCGCGAGAAGGAGTTCGGCGCGGCCCTCAAGGCGCTGACCAAGGACATCGTCCGTCGCCGCACGCTGACCGACAAGATCCGCATCGACGGTCGCGGTCCGCGCGACATTCGTTCGCTGTCCTCCGAGGTCGGCATCATCCCGCGTGTGCACGGCTCGGCGCTGTTCGAGCGTGGCGAGACCCAGATCCTCGGCGTCACCACGCTGAACATGCTGGGCCTGGAGCAGAAGCTCGACACCCTGGCGCCGGAGAGCTCCAAGCGCTACATGCACCACTACAACTTCCCGCCCTATTCGACCGGTGAGACCGGTCGCGTCGGCTCCCCGAAGCGCCGCGAGATCGGCCATGGTGCGTTGGCGGAGCGGGCGCTCGTCCCGGTCCTGCCGGACCGCGAAGAGTTCCCCTATGCGATCCGTCAGGTCTCCGAGGCGCTCGGTTCCAACGGCTCGACCTCGATGGGGTCGGTCTGCGCCTCGACCCTCGCCCTGCTGAACGCCGGTGTGCCGCTCAAGGCACCGGTCGCCGGCATCGCCATGGGCCTCATGAGCGAAGAGGTCGACGGCAAGACCGAATATGTCGCCCTCACCGACATCCTCGGCGACGAGGACGCGCTGGGTGACATGGACTTCAAGGTCGCCGGCACCAAGGACTTCGTGACCGCGCTGCAGCTCGACACCAAGCTCGACGGCATCCCCGCCGACGTGCTGGCGGCCGCGCTGTTGCAGGCCCGGGAGGCCCGCCTGGCGATCCTCGAGGTCATGAACGAGGCCATCGATCGTCCGGACGAGATGAGCCCCTATGCGCCGCGGATCATCACCGTGAAGATCCCGGTCGACAAGATCGGTGAGGTCATCGGCCCGAAGGGCAAGATGATCAACCAGATCC
>JAUNUL010000076.1:0-6842 GCA_030538175.1 Propionibacteriaceae bacterium
CGATCAGCACACCGAACGCGATCGTGGTCGGACAGACCCAGCCCCGGGGATTCCCCCAGACCCGGACGACGAAGGCGGCGAGCAACGCCGCCAGCGTTGCGGTGACGACGGTGACGCCCATGACGCCGACGATCGGCAGCAGCCGGGCGAGGGGGGCGTCGACCTGGGCGTACGCCAACCGGATCCAGCCGAACCCGCCGAAGGGGACCCGGGCGTACAGGAATTCGATCGCCCCCCAGCTCAACCCGACGGCCAGCGGCCACCAGGACAACCGCCGCACCCAGCTGACCAGGATCCCGAGCAACCCGAAGAACAAAGCCTCGAAGGCGATGAGCGCAGCCGCGAGCACGGGACCCACGCCGGCGACCAGAGCGGACAACCAGCTCAGGGAGACCGCCCCCAGCCCGAGCCCGAACGCGTACCCCACACCGAAGCCGCGCCCGCGCGGCCGCAGGCGTGGATCGAACAGCATGAGCCAGCCGGCCATGCCGACGAACAGCAGCGGCCACAGGTTGGTGGGCTCGAATGCCAGCCCGGCCATTGCTCCGAATGCGGCCGCCGCCACGAAGCGCAGGCCCCGCGGCCAGGTCGGCACGAGGGGACGCACTGTCCGGACCGCACAGGGTGAAGTCGGCAGGCAGATGGTCACGGCGGGGAGCCTACCCGGATGACTAAAGTTGCCCGGCCGGCCAACCTGGCCGGACGTCAGAGAGTCGATCGGTCGGCGAAGGGCACCGACAGCACCAGCGTGGTGTGCGTGGACACCCGGGCATGGGACCGGATCTCAGCCAGCAGGCGCTCCAGATCCGTGGGATCGGTGCATTGCACCATCAGCAGATAGTTCGCATCGCCGGCGATCGAATAGCACGAGATGATCTCCGGGATGTGTTGCAGGCGATCCGGGGTGTCGTCGGGTTGGCCGGGTTCAAACGGTTGCACGGCAACGAAGGCGGTCAGGCCACGACCAAGCGCTGACTGATCGATCAGGGCGGTGTAGCCCCGGATGACACCCCGCTGCTCCAGTCGGCGAACCCGTTGCTGAGCCGCCGATGTCGACAGTCCCGTCTCACGTCCGATGTCTGTATAGGAGATGCGTCCGTCTGCCGTCAGCAGTTTCAGGATCTTCTTGTCCATCTCCTCCATGAGTGAAGTGTTTCACTGCTGGGCGTGGCGTCCTGATTCCGTCCACCGGTGAGCAATCATGACGCCATGTCTGATTCGGACGCTATGTCTCCCGGTCCACGCCTGATGCTGTTGGACACCGCCAGCCTGTATTTCCGTGCGTTCTATGGCATGCCGGATTCCTTGCGGACCCCCGACGGTCAGCCCGTCAATGCCGTCCGCGGTCTGCTGGACTTCATCGCCCGGCTGATCCGCGACCACGAGGCGACACATCTGGTGGCCTGCTGGGACAACGACTGGCGTCCGCAGTGGCGGGTGGACCTGCTGCCGAGCTACAAGACCCACCGCGTGGCCGTGCCCGAGCCCGGTTCTGCGGCGGCCATGGTCGTCGGCGCCGGTGGGGTGGGGGCGGAGTCGGGGGTTGCGGAGCTGGCCCCGGACACCCTCGCTCCTCAGGTGCCGTGGATCGAGCAGACGTTGACGGCGTTGGGGATCCCGGTGATCGGGGTTGACGGGTTTGAGGCCGACGACGTGATCGCCACGCTCGCGACCCGATTCGCCCCCGCATGTGCCCGCGTCGACGTGGTCACCGGCGACCGGGATCTCTTCCAACTGGTCGATGACGAAGCGGGCATTCGCTGCCTGTACACCGCTCGCGGCATGTCGAATTTGGCCGCGGTGGATGCGTCCTGGGTGCGGGAGAAGTATGGGATCGAGCCGCAGCGGTACGCGGACTTTGCCGCCCTGCGCGGCGACACTTCCGACGGGATTCCCGGCGTGGCCGGGGTCGGTGAGAAGACGGCTGCCGTGTTGGTGAATGCGTACGCCGACCTCGCCGCGCTCGTCGCCGCAGCGGACGACCCGACTTCCGGCCTGACGAAAGCCCAGCGGAATCGGATTGTGGCCGGGCGGGACTACTTGGCGTACGCCGGCGATGTGGTGCGGACCCGTCAGGACCTCGAGGTCGCGCCGACGCTGACAGAATTGCGGATCCCCGGTGCACCGGTCGATCCGGCGGCGTTCACGCAACTCACTGATCGCCTGGGCCTCGGCACCAGCGCCGAGCGGATCATCGATGCCCTCAGCGTCGTCGGCGCAGCACCGCGCTGAAGGTCAGGATCAAGCCAGCAAGGCCGAGCACGGCCCCGACGACAAACCCGATCGTGTCGCTGGGAACGGCAGCGCAGTTCCCGTCGGGGCAGGACCGCCACGGGGTGAGGAAGAACAGCGCCATCACGGCAAACCCGGCGAAAAACAGGGCCTGACCGATCAGGAAATTGCGGGAAATGCCGAGGCCATTCATGGTCGCTCGTCCTTACTGCTCGGATGATTCGTTTGATCGTTTGATTCGTTGTCGGAGTGCGGAAGTCGCGTCGGTACCTGGGAGTCAAGGTGTGCCAGCACGGTATCGGTGGCATCCAACCAGGTGAGTTCGGTCCGCAGATGGGCCAGTCGCCTGATCTGCACCGCATATCGCAGCGCCGAGGCCAGATCAGGGCCCGGGCGCTGGACGTTGGTGAGCGCATCAATCAGGGTGATCAGCTCCTCCCTCCGCTCGGCGAGCGTGCTGCGGGCATCGGCTGCTGACCCGAGGCCGCCGAACCAGAGGCGCAGATCGAACGTCTCGCGCGGTCCGGGGGCTTGCTCCAACGGCCTGCCAAGCCACGAGCCCAGTTCGGACCGGCCCGTCTCAGTGATCTCATGGGGGTGCTGACTCGGTCGGTCGGTTTGCACGACGGTGTGCCGAGTGACCAGGCCGGCCTTCGTCAAGGCTGCCAGCGTGCGATAGATCTGCGCCTGGTCTGCGGACCACAGGCCCGCCTCAGCGATGCGGTGGCGAAGGTCATAGCCGGTGAGAGGTTCGTCGTGCAGCAGCCCGAGAATCACATGCTTGAGGGACACAAACCCAGAATAGGTCCTATAGGTGTGCTGACACCTACAGGACCTATCTCCTATTGCTCGGTCATTCAGCGCAGGGCGAGCTGCGCCCTGGTTGGGGCGTACGGACGAAAGAGCAGCGGCATGTCGGCCTCTTTCGGCGTTCGGTCGGCTTTGGCCAAGTTGCAGGGGCCACAGGCAGCGATCGTGTTCATCCACGAGTTCGGGCCGCCACGCGAGACGGGCAGGAGGTGGTCGACCGTGCCGGCGTACCCACCGCAATAGGCACACCGGTGCCGATCCCGTTGGAGCACCCCGCGCCGGGTCCAACCGGGCGCGCGGGAATAGAGGAAGGCGGTCTTCACGTAACGCACCAGCCGGAGGACCAGCGGCCAGGGATAGGGCCCGATAGCGTGGCCCTGTCGAGCCTCCTCAACAATGGCCACCTCACGCACCAGCATGCCGATCGCGTGCTTGATCGACACGGTGTGCAGGGCCGTGTTGTCGGTGTTGAGCACCAGGACGCCGCTCATGATCTCCTCCTTCCGATGCGGACGCATTCTGTTGTGCGGACTGTTGAGTCGCCTGAAAGCACAAAACCGCCCTGCGAAACCGCAGGACGGTGACGATCCGCTGACTCTCCCAAAGGGAGGGGGTCAGCGCGGACAGCCGTCGATCGTGCGGCGACGCAGGCAGGGACACCACGGGGCAAGGCTCTGGTCAGGGGTGATGGACCGATGGATCGCTCGCAGTTCGTTCATGACCACTCCTTTCCTCCGCGGCGGTGTTCTCAGCAGGCTCAGCGTGCCCAGGTTGGGCAATAACCCGGAAACAGAATAGTTGCGCGCAGGAGAACTGTCACCGAATATTTCCCGCCTTCGCGCCCTCACACAGCCAAACGCTCCAGCACATCGATGGCGCTGGAGCGTTGGCGGTGGGATGCAGAGGCAGGGATCAGTCCGACAGCGGCACGGAGAACAGCTCCCCCACCTGACACTGGAGTGCATCGCAGATGGCGGTGAGGGTGGCGAACCGAACGGCCTTGGCCCGATTGTTCTTCAGCACCGACAGGTTCACCAGCGAGACGCCGACTTGTTCGCTCAGCGCGGTCAATGTCATCCCCCGCTCCGCCAAGAGGCGGTCGAGGTGGCAGACCACACGGTGGGGATCCTCGGCGGCCATCAGATGAGCCCGTCGACGTCCTCCCGCAGGGCCAACCCGCGGGCGTACACCTCAGTCAGGACGACCAACAACAGGGCGACCACGATCGGCAGGAAGTCCACGCCGCTCAGGGTGAACAGGACCGACGGCATCGACTGGATGTCGGTGATGAGCATGAAGTGGACCAACGGACCGAGGAAGGGCCAAGCCGCGGCGAGGCCGACCATGACGACCGCCATGACTTGCGCATCGCGGAGGGTTCGCCGCGTGAACGGCTCCCCGGAACGTGCGGCACCGATCAGGCGCCAAAGGCAGACGGCGATGATCAGCCCACCGACCAGCAGAACCAACGACGGCACTGCGGCGAGTGCGCGTTGGCCGAACGTCGGCTGAGCGAGGGTCCACTCGACCTCGGAGGCATACCGCGCGGTCGCGTCGGCGATCAACCCCGGCGGGTTGTACGCCGGCCCCTCCTCGACGATGCTGCTGGTGAGGTGCAAGGGCCCACTGGGCCACATAGCGATCAAACTGCCGATGACGAGTGCGACGGTGGCCAGGGCCACCACGATTCGAGCGGCGAGGAAGTCGCCGCGGCTGACGAACTTGCGGTTCGGCGCGGACGCCGTGGGGGTTGGGGTGGCAGGGGATGAAGCGGTCATGGCGGGAACCTTCGAACGCAGTGGATGGAGCGCTGCAGCACCGCTAGCTTATCGAGATTCGATATTAACGACTATCGATAACCCTGAGGGTTAACCAAGAATAGCTCTCAGGCTTTCCTCAGCACATAGACGGCCGATCCGGCCAACAGGTTGGCCAGGCGTACGCCGCGCTTCAACGGTCGCCAGGACTCCACGAGCGGGATCCGCGTCTCGATCACGAAACCGGTCGCGTCGAAGAATGCCTCCAGATCGGCGAGCGTCGTGTACCGGACGTTGGGCGAGTCATACCACGTGAACGGGAGGTCCTTGGAGATCGGCATGTGCCCGCTGATCAACGCCAAGCGATTGCGCCAGAGCCCGAAGTTCGGCACCGAGACGATGATCCGCTCCCCCACCCGGCCCATCTCCTCGATGAGTGCCCGGGGCTGTCGGATGGCCTGCAGCGTGCGCGACATCACGACCATGTCATAGGAGTTGTCCGCAAAATCGTGCAGCCCGGCTTCAATATCGATGTCGATGATCGACAGGCCACGTCGGATCGCCTTGACGACCTGGTCGTTGTCGCTGTCGACACCCGTGCCTGTGCAGCCCTTGTGCGCCATCAGATGCGCCAGCAATGTCCCGGACCCACACCCGAGATCCAGCACGCGCGACCCGGCCGGGATCAGGTCCGCAACGAGCGCCAGATCCGTCCGCAGCGGGGTGTGCCCGAGCGGCGCGTCGTGATCGTTGACCCTCACAGCACTTCCTCTCGTGCGCGCTCCAGGAACGCGCGGATGGTGTCGTGATAGGCCGGGATCGGCAGCAGGAACGAGTCATGCCCCCAGACCGACGGGATCTCCCGGAACGTCACCGGCAGCCGGCCCCGCTCCAGGACGTGCGCGATCCTGCGCGAGTGACCGGTGTCGAAGCGCCAGTCAGTGTCGAACGACAGCACACAGAACTTGGTCCGGGCCTCCTGCACCGCGGCGAACGCGTCACCGGGGGCGAACTCGTCGATATCGGCAAAGGCATCGAAATAGTCCATGACCCGCGTCAGATAGAGATAGGACAACGCGTCGAACCGGTTCAGGAATGCCTCGCCCTGATAGTTCAGATAGCTCTCGACCGCGAAGTCCGCCCCGAACCCGTGCCGCGGTGATTCGGAGTCCTGGAACCGGCGTCCGAACTTCTCCGCGAGCCCCTCCTCGGACAGATAGGTGATGTGGGCCATCATCCGCGCGATGGACAGGCCGAAATCGGGGTTGGTCCCCTGTTCCCGATAGCGTCCCTCGGCGAACCCCGGGTCGCGCTTGATAGCCTCCCGGGCGACGGCGGAGAACGCGATGTTCTGCGCGGTCAACCGCGACGAGGCGGCGATGATCAGCGCGTGCGTCATGTCGTCGGGGTGGGTGAGCGCCCACTGCAGGACTTGCATCCCACCGAGCGAGCCGCCGACCGCGGCGAGCAGCCGGCGTACTCCCAAATGCGCGAGCAGCGCCCGATGGACCGTGACGAAATCAGCCATCTGGAGCAGCGGGAAATCGAGCCCATAGGCGCGGCCGGTCGCCGGATTCACCGATGCGGGACCGGTCGTGCCCATGCAGCCACCCAGCAGGTTCGCCGACACCACGAACAGGTGATCGGTGTCGACGGGGCGCCCGGGCCCGATCAGGTTGTCCCACCAACCAGGCTTGCGCGCACCGTCGTGGAAGCCCGCCGCATGGGCGTCACCAGTCAGCGCGTGGCAGATGAAGACCGCGTTCGTGCCGTCGGCGTTGAGGTCGCCATACGTTTCGTACGCCACGTCGATCTCGGTGAGGGTGGCGCCGCTGGTCAGGGTGAGCGGGTGGGCTGCGTCGAAAAGCCGGACGGTGTGGGTCTCGACCGTGCCCACCCCCGGGCCGACAGGTTCGCCGAGGCTGAGCTCCGGCGAGGCCGGTCCGGGGGTGGATCCGCTGGTCATCGCGTCATTCTCCCCCACCGCTGACGGCGCCGAGCGACTGGTCCAAGTCGGCGATGATGTCGTCGATGTGCTCGATG
>JAUNUL010000076.1:6852-10136 GCA_030538175.1 Propionibacteriaceae bacterium
CATGTCGGCTGGCACACCGGCAGCGACGAGTTCTTCCTCGGTCAGCTGGCTGTGCGTGGTCGAGGCGTTGTGGATCGCCAACGACTTGGCATCGCCGATGTTGGCGAGGTGTGAGAAGAGCTTGAGCCCTTCGACAAACTTCGACCCCGCCTCGCGGCCCGCCTTGAGCCCGAAGGAGACCAGACCGCCATAGCCGGTGCCGTTGAACATCCGGTCCGCGACCTCGGTGTAGGGGTTGCCGGGCAGACCCGGATAGTTCACATAGGCCACGTCCGGGTGGTCGTTGAGGAACTCGGCGACCTTCTGGGCGTTGCTGTTGTGACGCTCCATGCGCAGGTGCAAGGTCTCCAGCCCCTGGAGCAGCAGCCAGGAGTTCATCGGGGCCAGCGTGGCGCCGGTGTTGCGCAGGAGGACGGTCCGGGCGCGGATGATGTACGCCAGGTTGCCGACAGCTTCGGTCCACACGACACCGTGATAGGCGCCGTCCGGCTGGGTGAGGCCCGGGAAGCGATCCGCGTGGGCGTTCCAGTCGAAGTTGCCGGAGTCGACGATGACACCACCCATGCTGGTGCCGTGGCCACCGATGTACTTCGTCGCCGCATGCACAACCACGTCCGCACCGTGCTCGAATGGACGGCACATCATGGGCGAGGGGGCGGTGTTGTCCACGATGAATGGCAGGCCCTGGGCGTGTGCGGCATCCGACCAGGCCTTCAGGTCGATCACGTTGATCTTCGGGTTGCACAGCGTCTCACCGAAGACGAGCTTGGTCTTCTCGTCGACATGCTTCGCCAGGTCCTCGGGCTTCTCCGGATCAACGAAGCGAACCTCGATGCCGTACTGCGGCAGCGTGTGCGCGAACAGCGCAAAGGTGCCGCCATAGAGCGTCGACAGGGCGACGATGTTGTCCCCGGCATAGGTGAGGTTGAGCACCGCGTACGTGATCGCGGACGCACCGGATGCCGTCGCGAGGGCCCCGACACCGCCCTCGAGCGCGTTGATGCGGGTCTCGAACACGCTGGTGGTCGGGTTCATGATGCGGGTGTAGATGTTGCCCGGCTTGCGCAGCGCGAACAGGTCGGCGGCGTGCTCCGAGTCATCGAAGACATAGGACGTCGTCTGGTAGATCGGGACGGCCCGCGCGTTGGTCGCGGAATCGGGCTCTTCCTGGCCAGCGTGGACAGCCAGGGTTTCAGGGCGATAGGACATGGGCAGCACCGTAGTCACCAGCGCGGCAGGACGCCATATTCCCGGTCGCCCTGAGCGGAATCGCCTCCCTGTGGCGCTCCGGCGGCGAAGGGCAACTCGGCGAGGACCTCATACCGTGACCGATTGCGTGGCCCTTGACGCAGGTGGGATCGGATCACGGTCAGCTCGGTCGCTTCCCAGCCGAAGCCGCCGAACGAGTCCAGTACGCCGATCCAGCGCGTCCCGTCGAAGCGCGTGCGGGTGCGGGCCAGCGTGAGATGGGGCACGAACCGGGCACCGTCCGGTGCCGCCCCGACAGTGCTCGCGAGCGCCCGGCCGGTCTTGCTCAGCGCGCTGAGTGACGGCCCGCCGAGCGACACCCCCAGATAGAACACCTTCGCCTGGAACGGATCGGGAAAGCAGCCACCGCCGCCGAGACGAACCGCGAAACGCGGCGTACGGGCAGCGAGAGACTCGAGCCCCTCAAGCAACGGTTCCTCCGTGTGGACAGGCAGATCTTCGATGAACAAGGTGGTGATGTGCCAGTGCTCAGGCCAGACCCAGGAGAGTCGGCGGTCGGCCTCCCGGCGGGGGCCGATGTAGTCCTCCATTTCTTCAATCACAGTCTGCGGCGGGACCACCGCCGCGAAAGTACGCATGGTCATGCTTCGATGATGCCGTGAAACTTCCCGTGCTGCCCCCTGTTAAACCGATGCTCGCCAAGCCCGCAGCGAACATGCCGCCCGGGATGCGCTATGAGCCGAAATGGGACGGTTTCCGGTCAATCGTGTTCATCGATCCGGACGAGATCGTCCTGGGCAGCCGGAATGAAAAGCCGTTGACCCGCTATTTCCCCGAATTGGTGGCTGAGTTTGCGGCTCAGGTGAAAGTGCCCTGTGTGCTCGACGGTGAAATCGTCCTTCCGGACAGCGCCCGACAGCGCTTGGAGTTCGAGTTGTTGCAGCAGCGCATTCATCCCGCGGAAAGCCGGGTCACGATGTTGTCGCAGTCCACGCCCGCGGAGTTCGTCGCGTTTGATCTGCTGGCGATCGAGGGTGAGGATCTGCGGGACCAGCCCTTTTCGGTACGCCGTGCCCGCCTCGCCGACATGTTCTCCGGTCTGCGGGCGCCGCTGCATCTGACGCCGCTGACCGACGACGTCGAGATCGCGCAGCGCTGGTTCACCGAGTGGGAGGGGGCAGGGATCGACGGGATCATTGCGAAGGATCCAGCGTTGGCGTACCAACCGGACAAACGCGTGATGACCAAGATCAAACATGCCCGCACAGCCGACTGTGTGGTGGCTGGATATCGTCCGCACAAGAACGATCCCGAGGCCATCGGGTCGCTGCTGTTGGGTCTGTATGACGAGGAAGGTCAGCTGGCGTCGGTGGGCGTGATCGGTGCGTTCTCGATGCAGCGACGCAAGGAGATGTACGCCGAGTTCCAGCCGCTGGTCACCGAACTCAGTGATCATCCCTGGGCGTGGGCGGACCAGGCGGCCCACGAGAGTGGGGCCCGGTCACCCAAGAAGTCGGAGATGTCGCGCTGGAACAACGGCAAGGATCTGAGCTTCGTGCCGCTGCGACCGGAGCTGGTCGTCGAAGCAAAATATGACTTCTTCGAGGGCCGACGATTTCGCCACACGGCCCAATTCTCGGCGTGGCGACCGGATCGCGACCCGGCATCCTGCACGTTCGATCAACTGGACATCGTCGTGCCGTTCGATCTCAACGAGATCCTGCCCGCGCCCGGTTCGGACGACTGACCACCCGCTGGGAACATACCCCGAAAACGACAGTAGCCCCGACCGAGGTCGGGGCTACTGCGGTGAGTGTCAGCTCAGAACTGCGGGTCAGGCCTTGCGCCGTGCGCGGTTCATGCCATAGCCGGCGGCAGCCAGCAGACCGGCCCCGGCGACGCCGAGGAAGATCAGGCCGGAGGCGTCGGCCTCGCCACCGGAGTTAACCTTCTCCGGGTGCTCCGGAGTCGTCGCGTCGTCGCTGGGATCCGTGGTGGCTTCACCGCTCGGGTCAGCGCTGGGATCAGCAGTCGGCTGAACGCTCGGCTCGGTCGACGGGTCCCCGCTCGGCTGG
>JAUNUL010000077.1 GCA_030538175.1 Propionibacteriaceae bacterium
GAACCCCTGTGGCGAATGCGATGGCGACGGGCGCGTGCGTTCGAGCCGGAACCTCACGGTCAAGATCCCGGCCGGCGTCTCCACCGGCAACCGCATCCATCTGGCCTCCCAGGGCGAGGTCGGGCCGGGCGGTGGTCCCGCCGGTGACCTGTATGTCGAGCTCGTCGTCGCTGAGCACCCCATGTTCCGTCGCGACGGGGACAACCTTGAGATGGTCGTCAAGGTGCCGATGACCGCCGCGGCGCTCGGCACTGAGATCGACGTGCAGACCCTTGACGCGGACCTCCCCGAAACCGAGGACGTGGCGCGCACCGTCAAGGTCGAGATCCCCGCCGGCACCCAGTCCGGGACCCGGATCGCGATCCCGGGCATGGGCGTCCCCGCGTTGCGCGGCAACCGTCGCGGCGAACTCGGGGTCACCCTGCTGGTGCAGACCCCGACCAAACTCAACTCCGAGCAGCGACAGTTGCTGGAGCAGCTCGCCAACCTGCGCGAGGAGACCAGCTTCGATCCGCATGCCGGGCACAAGCGCGACAAGGGCATGTTCGAGAAGTTCCGCGAAGCGTTCCGGTGACCCTGCCGCTGTTCCTCGCCGACCTGCCGGACCCGTTGCCGGCGGTCGGGTCGACCTTCCGCCTCGGCGGGGATGAGGGTCGCCATGCCTCGGTCGTACGCCGCATCCGCGCGGGTGAGGAGATCGTCGTCGGCGACGGCTCGGGGCGGGGGATCCGCTGCGTGACCGTGGCCGGCGACAAACAGGGCCTCGACCTGGAGGTGCTGGAACACCTCACCACACCGGAGCCCGCGCGGCGGATCGTCGTCGTCCAAGGCCTCGCCAAGGGTGACCGGGGTGAGCTCGCGGTCGAGATGATGACCGAGGTCGGTGTCGCCGAGATCCGGCCCTGGCAGGCCGCCCGCTCCATCGTGAAATGGCAGGGCGAACGCGGCGAGAAGTCCCGCGCCAAGTGGCAGGCCACGGCCCGGGAAGCGACGAAACAAAGCCGCCGACTCCGCGTACCGATCGTGGGGGAGACCCTCACGACCAAAACCCTGGTCGCGTTCCTCGCCGACGTCGACATCGCGCTCGTGCTGCACGAGGACGCGACGGAATCGCTGGCGTCGGTCGATCTGCCCGATAGCGGCACGATCGTGCTCGTCGTCGGTCCCGAGGGCGGGATCGGTGAGGAGGAGTACGCCCAACTCACCGCCGCAGGGGCACGGTTGGTGAGCATCTCGGACGGGGTGCTGCGTACGTCAACGGCGGGGGTCGTCGCCGCGGGCCATCTGCTGCTGCGCTGATGCCGACCTGACGCTGCACGCGTCTCGGGCCACTTTCTTTCATCATGACGCAATCGGTGGCCCAGCGCCGGGGTGCCCATAGAGACTTCCTTTCAAGAGATTGAAGAATCCAATATCTTCGAAAGGCAGTCATGTCCTCCATCCTCGTTGTCTCCGGCAGCCCCTCGGTCTCCTCGCGCAGCGAAGGTCTGGCCCGTCGCGTGGGCGCCCAACTGGGTCGGACCGGAGCCCAGGTGTCCTACCTGTCGGTGCGCGATCTGCCAGCTGAGGCGCTGGCGTACGCCGATTTCGGCCACCCGGCGATCGTCGCCAGCCAGCAGCAGCTCGCCCGGGCGGACGCAGTGGTCATCGCAACGCCGATCTACAAGGCATCGTGCTCTGGGCTGTTGAAGATGTGGCTGGATCTGCTCCCGCAATACGGCTTGGAGGGCAAGTCCGTGCTCCCGCTGGCCACCGGTGGTTCGCTCGCGCATGCGCTTGCACTCGACTACGGCGTGCGGCCGATCCTGTCGTCGATGAACCCCCGGACCGTCGTGCGGGGACTCTTGGTCACCGACGGCCAGATCACCAAGAACGATGACGGGTCGATCGAGCTCGACCAGGCCGCGGAGGCGATGCTCGACGACGTCATCGCCGGCTTCATCGGCTCTTTCCAGCCGGTTCTCATCGCCGCCTGAGCGATCGCTATTCGTCTTTCACCCCCTGATTCCCTTGGAGTTCGCCATGCCCTTCAACCCACCCGCGCAGCGTCAGATCCGCTTCAACGCCTTCGACATGAACTGCGTGGTCCATCAGTCACCCGGCCTGTGGCGCCATCCCGAGGATCGGGCGCGCGACTACAACACGATCGGCTATTGGACTGAGCTGGCCCAGACGCTCGAGCGAGGGTTGTTCGACGGTTTGTTCATCGCCGACGTCCTCGGCACCTACGACGTCTATGGGGCCACCAACGTCGCGCCGTTGCGCGCGGGTGCACAGGTCCCGGTGAACGATCCGATGCTGCTGGTCTCCGCGATGGCCGCCGTCACCGAGCATCTTGGGTTTGGCGTCACGGCCGGCACGGCGTACGAGCATCCCTATCCCTTTGCTCGTCGCCTGGCGACTCTGGACCACCTGACCAACGGGCGGGTGGGCTGGAATGTGGTGACGGGCTATTTGCCGTCCGCGGCCCAGAACATGGGGCATGACGACCAGATGGACCACGACGAGCGCTATGACCACGCCGATGAATATCTCGAGGTCATTTACAAGCTGCTGGAAGGATCGTGGGAGGACGATGCAGTGATCGCCGATCCTGAGCGGGGCTTCGTCGATCCGGAGAAAGTCCATCCGATCAACCACAACGGCCGGTATTTCAAGGTGCCGGGCATCGCTATCACCGAGCCGAGCCCGCAGCGTACTCCGGTGATCTATCAGGCCGGGACCTCAAAGCGGGGCGTACGCTTCGCCGGCGAGAACGCAGAGGCCGTCTTCATCTCCGGCCCATCGCAGGACGTCACGGCGGCGAGTGTCCGCAAGCTCCGCGACGCGGCTGAGGCGGCAGGCCGCGATCGGAACGACATCAAGATCTTCGCCATGCAGACCATCATCACCGCTGAGACGGACGTGGAGGCACTCGCGAAGTTCGAGGAGTACGCCTCTTATGCCGACCCGGAAGGGGCGCTGGTGCTGATGTCGGGTTGGTCGGGGGTTGATCTGTCGCAGTTCGACCTCGATTCTCCGGTGGAGAACGTTCAGTCGAACGCGATCCAGTCGACCGTCGAGACGATCCTGGGCGCAACCAAGGACGACGGGCGCAAGTGGACGGTGCGGGACCTCAGCAAATGGATCGGAGTGGGCGGATTCGGCCCCGTGCTCGTCGGGTCCGGCGAGACAGTCGCGCGGCGCCTCATTCAGATCCAGCAGGAGACCGACGTCGACGGGTTCAACCTGGCGTACGCCATCACCCCAGGGACGTTCGCCGACATCGTGGAGTTCGTGGTCCCGGAGCTGCAGAAGCTGGGGGCGTACAAGACCGAGTACGCCCCAGGGACTCTCCGCGAGAAGCTCGCGGGCGGGACGAATCGTCTGCCGGAGACGCACCGCGGCTCGCGCTTCCGTTTCGGTGGCGACCTGTCGACCGCCACGGATCGGCTCGACTCCATCGCCGCGCAGTACGCCGGCGTCAGCTGATCCAGCTCGTTCCCTTCTTTTTCCCCTCTTCTATTCTTCAGGACGTTTCGCATGCCCAAACCACTGCATTTCAACGCTTTCGTCATGAACACCGCCAGCCATATCCATCACGGTCAGTGGCGTCGACCCGATGCAGGCCAGACGGAATTCCATGACGTTCACACCTGGATCAATCTCGCGAGAATCCTGGAAGAGGCGAAGTTCGACGCGATGTTCTTCGCCGACGTCTCGGGTCTCTATGGCGATTCGGATGCCGATTTCGATGTCTACGTGAACGAGGGACTACAGATCCCCTCCAACGACCCGACCGTCCTGCTCGGCGCGCTCGCCGTTGCCACCGAACACATCGGACTGGCGACGACGTCGAACGTCTTTCAGAATCATCCGTTCAACTTCGCCCGCCAGATCTCCACGCTCGACCACATCTCCAACGGTCGGATCGCCTGGAACATCGTCACGGGCACCCAGGACAACGGATCGCGCAACTACGGACTGCCCGCGCTCACTGATCACCAGGAGCGGTATGCCTGGGCCGACGAATATGTCGATGTTGCCTACAAGCTGTGGGAAGGATCCTGGGACGACGACGCACTGTTGAAGGACCGCGCGGGGTCGCGCTTCTCCGATCCGCGGAAGATCCACAAGATCCATCACTCTGGTCCGCGCTATTCCGTCGAGGGACCTCATCTGCCGTCGCCGTCGCCGCAGCGTACGCCGCTGCTGTTCCAGGCCGGCTCCTCGGCCTCCGGTCGCGACTTCGCCGCCCGGAACGCCGAAGCGACCTTCATCATTTCCCCGAATCCCGATGTCGCCGGCCAGATCATCGCCGACACCCGTCGCCGGGCCGTTGCTTATGGGCGCCGCGCGACGGACATCAAGTTCTTCCCCGGCTTGAGCTTCATCATCGGCGAGACCGAGGCGGAGGCACGGGCCAAGGCTGAGGAATACGACCGATATGTCAGCATCGACGGCTATCTCGCCCATGCTGCGATCGTCGACAAGACGGGTCGGGTCTATCCGCCGGGGACCCCGTTGTCGCAGGTCGACACCAACACGATGAAGGGGTTCACCGAATGGCTGCAGAAGGCCATCACTGACCGAGAGCCCGTGGTCGGTGACCTGGCGTGGCTGCAGGCCAGGGCCAATCGCATCGTCGGGACACCTGAGCAGATCGCCGATGAGCTCGAACGCTGGCAGGCCGTCGGCGTTGACGGCATCAATGTCATGAACTGGGTGATACCTGGTTCGTTCGCCGAGTTCGCCGATCACGTGATGCCCGTCCTGCGGGATCGCGGGCTGGCCCAGAGCGAGTACGCCCCCGGCACCCTGCGCAAGAAGCTGTTCGGTCACGACCGGCTGCCTGACACCCACCCGGCGGCCCGCTATCGCGGGGCATTCGCCCCGGAGTCCAACCTGGTGGAGGTCCACGCATGAGCCTCGATCATCGGTTGCGGGCAGTCTTCGACTCCATCGCCGCCGACGCTGTGGCGCGCGAGGCGGACCACCGCATCGATCACGCGGCGGTGGACCGGCTGCGGCGGGCGGGGTATACGCGGCTCCGTGTTCCTGTGGAGTATGGCGGTGCTGGTCTCACGCTCGCCGAATTCTATCCGTTCGTCGTTGAACTCGGCGCGGCCGACCCCAACCTGGTCCAGGCGTTGCGGGCGCATCTGCTGTGGGTTGAACAGTTGCTGGCCAGACCGGCTGAGGACCCCTTCCGTGAACGCTGGCTTCGCCGAATCGGTGATGGTGTGATCGTCGGCAACGCGGTGACCGAGGTGAACAACGCTGCCGGCCAGACGACCACCCGCCTGTTGCGCAGCGGGGATCGGCTGATCCTCAACGGCACGAAGTTCTATAGCACCGGCACGCTCTATTCCGATTGGATCATGGCGGTCGCCGTGGACGAAGAGGGCGAGGAACTGTGGGCGATGGTGCCCACCCGTGCCGAGGGCGTCGAGCTGCGTGACGACTGGGACGGCTTCGGTCAGCGGCTCACCGCTTCGGGCACCACGATTTTCCATGGCGTTCACGTCGATCCGGACGAAGTCATCCGGGTGCCCTACAGCAGTGGGGCCGGTCACGGTCAGGCCCTCGCGCAATCGGTGCATCTGGCCAACCTGGCCGGCATCGCGCTGGCCATCGTCCGCGACGCGACGGCGTACGTCGCGTCTCGCCGCCGCTCCTTCAGCCATGCGACCACGGCACTCCCGGCCGATGATCCGCAGGTCCAGCAGGTCCTCGGCGAGATCGCTGCCCAGGCGTACGCCGCCCACGCGATCTTCACCACCTTCGTTGCCGAACTCGAGGGGGTGCTCACGAAGGTTGCGGCGGGGACAGCGACCGACGAGGACTTCACGACGATCGATCTGCACGCATACCAGGCCCAGTTGGCCATCGTTCCGCAGGTGCTCCAGGCCGCGACGACGCTGTTCGAGGTCGGGGGCGCTTCGGCCACCAGCCGCACCCGTGGGCTCGACCGGCATTGGCGGAACGCGCGGGTTCTCGCACAGCACAACCCCCTCATCTATCGGGCTCGCCTCGTCGGCAGCCACCTGCTCCACGGCAATCATCAGGCCGTGCAATACACCGTGGGATCCGTTCCCCAGAAGGAGAATTCATGACCATCACCGAGTTGACGGGGACCCCGACGCTGGCCCAGTTGCGGGATCATTTCGGCCCCATCCTGGCGCGGATCCGCGCCGGAGCCGGCGAGCGGGAACGGGATCGCCGGCTGCCGCATGATGAAATCAGAGCGCTCGCCGAGGCCGGTTTCGGGCGGCTTCGGCTGCCCGTGGCCGATGGCGGATTCGGTGTGAGCTATGCCGACTACATCGAGTTGTGCATCGACATTGCCGCTGCCGACAGCAACATCACCCAGGCGCTGCGTGGACACAGCGGGTTCGTGGATGCATTCCTCCTTGTCCGCCCTGACGACGCATTCCGGCGCTTCTTCGTGGAGGAGGTCGCAGCGGGGGCACTCATCGGCAACGCCGAAACCGAACGGACCGGCAGCTACGGCAAGCCCTCCTCGACGCTGCGCACGATCGATGGTCGGCTGCTCCTGAACGGCACGAAGTACTACACCACCGGCACTCTCTTCGCAGGCTGGACGTGGGTGACTGCGGCGTACGAACGAGACGATCAGGAAACGGTCGTCGCGAGCGTGCCCGTGCCGACGCGCAGCGAAGGCGTCACGCTCCTGGATGATTGGGACGGGTTCGGACAGCGGCTTACCGCGTCGGGCACCGCGCACTTCATCGATGTTGAAGTGAACGAGCGGTTCGTCGTGCCCCGGGAGGACAAGCTCACGCTGATCTGGCCGATCTATCAGCTCAACCTGCTGGCGACCCTGGTCGGCATCGCCGAAGCGGCGACCGCCGACATCGTCGACTTTGTGCGCCAGTCGAAGCGCAATGCGTTCAATCCGTCGGTGCCCCTGCGCCAGGACGATGCGGCGTTGGCAACGGTGGGCGAGGCCCGGGGGCGGACGACCCTGGCGCGTTCCGCCATCGTCACCGCAGCGGCCACGGTCGGCGAGGTGCTGGAGCGCCAGCATGCGGGTCTGGCGCAGGAGCACGAGTTCGACGAGGCAGATGCATCGGTTGCCCAGTTGTGGCAACTCGTCATCGACCAAGTGCTGACCGTCACGTCCCGGGTCTTCGAAGTCGGAGGCGCATCGGCGACTGCCAGCGCCAGGGCATTCGACCGGCATTGGCGGAACGCGCGCACGGTCGCCTCCAACAATCCTTCCTGGCACTCCACGCGGGCTGTCGGGGATTGGGTTCTCAACGACGTTCCGGTGAAGGCGTTCCTGATCAATGCTCTGACCGGGGAGCCGCACCAGACCTGAACCGTCGAGTCCCGCGGGAATGCCAGTTGAGGCGTTCTCGCGGGTTTGGCGTTTCTCCAGGTGCCCGCAGCAGGCAGCAGAAGGGGCGTTCCCGCGGGAACGCCCCTGTGGCTTGTGGTCGCTTGACCTCGCTGGTCGCTCGCTCAGAGCGTTCCGGTCCTGGGTGGCTGCTGTCCGGTGAGGCGATAGCGGCCCAGGTGCTGGTATTTCCACCGCACCGGGTCGTGGACCGTGTGGGTCCGGGCGTTGCGCCAATGCCGGTCGAGATTCGCCGATCGGGCCACCGACCGCGTCCCCGAGATCTCGAACAGCCCGCTGCTCACCGCCAGCGAAGCGTCGGTCGCGACGATCTTCGCCGCGGCGACCGCCAGGGTCGCCTCCGTGGCCCGCTGCTCGCCGGGCTCGGCCATCACTGCGTCGACCGCTTCGGCGGCTTCGCGCAGCAAGGCGTACGCCGCCCGGACCGTCACATCCAGTTCCCCCACCCGCTGAATGGTGAGTGGATCGTCGACTGCTCGGTCGACCCCTGCCTCGTGATGTGGCCGGGACTTGGTGGCGACGAACTCGACGGCCTCCACGAGCGCGCCCTGGGCGATCCCGACGTCGATCGCGGTGTGCAGCAACTGGGCGTACGCCCCATAGCCGAACGGTCCGCGGATCGCCGCCGTGCGGGGCACCACGAACTCGTCGGCGACCACCACATCCTCGAGATGCACCTGCCCGCTCGCGGTGGTTCGTTGGCCGAGCCCATCCCAGTCGTCGACCACGCGTACGCCGTGGGCGTCGTGTCGCACGAAGGCCACGACTTCCTCTTCCGCGCCGGGCACCGTTGCCAGCACGGGAATCCAGGTCGCGAACAGCGCGCCGGTGGCGTACCCCTTGCGACCCGAGAGCCGATAGCCCCCATCGTCGGACGGGGTGAGCCTTGTGGCCACGGCCAGGGCCGTCGGGCCCTTGAGTTCGGACTGGGCATTGCCCAGTCGTGCACCTGCCAGGACGTCGGAATAGATGCGCTGCTGGAGCTCGCGGCCCCCGGCCAGCCGGACCAGGTTCAGATACACGAAGTGGGAGTGGGGAATCTGGCCGATGTTGGGGTCGGCGGCGGAGAGCGTGCGGATCACGTCGGCCACGGTTGCGGCGGATGCGCCCGCGCCGCCGAACTCGGTGGGGACTGCCAGCGCGAGCAGTCCGCTGTCCGACAGCTCTTCGATCTCTCGTTCGGGCAGGCGGCGGTGCAGATCCCGGTCCGCTGCCTCGCGGGCGAAGCGGCCGGCCAGGTCAGCGGCCACCCGCGATGCGTGGGCGGCGTCGAGGACAGGGACCTGGGGGACGGTGGCGATGCTGGTCATGACTTCGGAGATCCTCACGATGCGAAGGGGACGTGCAGGGTGTCAGCGGCGGGCCGGGCCTCGGGGTGGGTCCAGAGACCGCGCTCCGCCAGCAGGGGGAGGACGCCCTCGCCGAACCAGTAGGCCTCCTCAAGATGAGGGAAGCCGCTCATCACGAACTTGGTGAGTCCGATCTCGGCATACTCCGCGATGCGGTCCGCGACCTCGCGGTGGGAGCCCACCAAAGCCGTGCCAGCTCCGCCGCGCACCAGACCCACTCCGGCCCAGAGGTTCGGGGAGACTTCCAAGCCGTCCTTGCTGCCCTGGTTGAGCTCGAGCATGCGGCGCTGGCCCTCGGACTGCGACCGCTTCAGGCTTGCCTGGACGAATTCGATCTGTTCGGGGGAGATACCGTCCAGCAAGCGCTGGGCCTCCGTCCACGCCTCCTGGGACGTGTCCCGGCTGATGATGTGCAGGCGGATGCCGTGCTCGACCTGGCGATGGCGTTCTTCGGCCAGTGCATTGATCCAGGTCAGCTTCTTTTCCACCGCGGCCGGCGGTTCACCCCAGGTGAGGTAGACGTCGCAGTGATCGGCGAACACCGGTCCCGCGGCGGGCGAGGAGCCGCCGAAATAGAGCGGGGGAGTCGGCTCGGGTCGGCGCGGAATGGTCGCGCTCTCGACCTGGTGATAGCGGCCGGTGAAATCGACCGGATCCGGGCTGCGCCAGAGGTCGTTGAAGATCTGGAGGAACTCGGAGGCCCGGGCGTACCGGCTGTCCTTGTCCTCGAAGTCCCCATAGGTGCGCTGTTCGTGATCCTCACCGCCGGTCACCACATTGAGCAGCAATCGCCCGCCGGACTGCCATTGGAACGTCGCCGCCATCTGGGCAGCCAGCGTCGGTGACATCAGCCCGGGGCGCAGCGCAACCAGAAACTTGATCCGCTCGGTGATGGACGAGAGCATCGCCGCGGTGATCCAGGCGTCCTCACACCAAGCGCCGGTGGGGATCAGCAGACCTTCGAAGCCGAGTTGCTCCGCGGCGGTGCTGATCTGGCGCAGATAGGTCAATGAGGCTGATCTGGGCTGGGCAGACGTCCGCGTGCGCGTGCCGTGGCCGCCGCCGATGATGCCACGGGAGTCGCCATAGGTGGGCAGAAACCAGTGAAAGTCGAGCATGGGTGTCCCCTCGATCCGGTGATTTGATCAATCCTTTTCTAGGTCGGTCCGGCGCCCGGCTCCACTGATTCGCTCACGGTGGTTGGAATGCCGCGGTGCGGGCGACGGGGGGCTTTGGGGCGGCCGAGGGCCCGAGTCAGCAGGCAGCGGTCGAACGCTGCTGCGGCGCAAGCGCCAACGGATCGGCGTCCACGGGCCGCA
>JAUNUL010000078.1 GCA_030538175.1 Propionibacteriaceae bacterium
ACTGCTCGCGGATGTTGGCCTTGACCGGGACGGACTTGAGCATCGTCCAGGCCAGGATCATCGCCAGAATCGCGAAGGGCACATAGAAGAAGCCGGCGTTCTGATACCAGACTTCCTTGGCCGGCTGCCCGGGCAGACCGATCATCGACTGCGAGGAGCCGAGGAACCCGATCATGCCGAACCCGATCAGCCACGGCGTGGCCAGCTGGACCAGCGACACACCGAAGTTGCCGACGCCCGCCTGGATGCCCAGGGCCGTGCCGGACTTGGACTTCGGGAAGAAGTACGACGTCGACGGCATGAATCCGGAGAACGCGCCGCCACCGATGCCGGCCATGAACGCCAGCACGAGCAGCTGCCAATAGGGGGTGTTCGGGTTCTGCACCGCGACGCCCCAGCCGATCAGCGGGATCAGCAGCAGACCCGAGGTGACCGCCACCATCTTCCGCGTGCCCATCATCGGCGGCAGGATCATCCAGATCAGGCGCAACAGACCGCCGGCCAGACCGGGCATCGAGGTCAGCCAATAGAGCTGGTTGTTCGTGAGGTCGAAGCCGAGGTTCGTCAGCTTCGGTGCGATCGCCGACGGCAGGAACCAGGCGACGAAGCACAGCGTGAGCGAGAAGGTCGTGATCGCCAACGTCCTGTTGGCGAGCGACTTGTCCCACTTCGCGGGGTCATTGGCGTCCCATTCGGTCAGCCATTCCTTGGACCGCTCCTTGGTTGTTTCGGTCATCGGTCACGCTCCTTCGAGGTCACAGGGGACGAAAGAAATCCACGGTTCATGCCTTGACCTTCTGCTCCGGCGCCTCGAAGTGATCGGCGAGCTCGGGCGATTGGGTGTGCAGCATGCGCACCACCGTGAGGTGCATCCAGATCGTGCAGATCGCGGTGAGCAGGAAGAGGACGAAGAACGTGCTGGTCGGGAACCCCGACCATTCCTTCGTGTACGCGAACAGCGGGGGCAGGAAGAACCCCCCGAGGCCCCCGAGCATGCCGACCAGGCCGCCCACAGGTCCGACGAGTCCGGGGAAGTATTCCGGAATGTGCTTGTACACCGCAGCCTTGCCGATGCCCATCGCGCAGCCGAGCAGGAACACCAGGATCACGAACGGCACCAGCCCCATCGTGTAGCCCAGATGACTGGTCTGGCTGCCGTCGGCGTGGTTGATGACCACATGCCCGTTCGGCATCATCAGCACGCCGGTGGTGACCAGCATGATCGCGAAGGTGATGTACATGCCCTTGCGTGCCCCGAACCGGTCCGACAACCAACCGCCCACCGGTCGCAGCAGAGACGCCGGAAAGATGAACGTCGCGGTCAGCAGACCGGCCACGGCAAGGGAGACGTTGAAGTTGTCCATGTAGTACTTCGGCAGCCAGGCCGACAGGGCGACATAGGCACCGAACACGGCGACGTAGTAGAGGCTGAACCGCCAGACCCGCACCTGCTTGAGCGGGGCGAGCATCTCCCCCAGCGTCTTGTTGGCCCCGGCCATCCGGTCCTGCGCCGGGGTGCCGACCAGGATCGCGATGAACAGGATGACCAGCAGGACCGTGTAGATGATCGGGATCAGGCGCCAGCCGCCCGGGATGAACCCGAACAGCACGGTGCCGGCGGTCGCGGCGATGACCGGCGGGCCGATGAACTTTGTCACCGACGCACCGACGTTGCCGGCACCGAAGACGCCGAGGGCCACCCCCTGTCGGCCCTTGCTGAACCACGCGGAGTTCCAGGCCACGCCGACGGAGAACGAGTTGCCGGCGAAGCCGACGAGGAATGCCAGCACCAGCAACATCGCATAGTTCTGCGCGAAGGAAACCGCCACCGAGGCGATGGCGGAGAAGCCGAGGATGACCAGCATCACCTTGCGGCCACCGAAGCGGTCAGCGAGCATGCCGGCGGGCAGTCGCCACATCGACCCGTTCAGGATTGCCACGGCGGAGATCCAGGACAGCTCGACGTCGGTGAGGCCGAACTCCTTCTGGATCGGGGAACCCAGGATGCCGAACATGAGCCACACCGCGAACATGACGGTGAAAGCGATGCTGGACAGGACGAGGACGCGACCTGCGCCCTTGGCCTCGGTTGTAACGGGGGCGGTTTCGGACACGCTGGACAATGTGGTTCCTGGGTTCTCGTTGGGGGTGGGGTTTCAGCGCATCGCGGCCAGGCGATGTGGTGTGGTTCGGATTAGGTACGCGTACGCTTCCGGTCGCGATCCGGCGTACCGATCGGCTCCCAGCCACGACGCCCACCGGAACTGCCGCTGGGTCGCTTGTTGTCGGCCAAGCGATAGACGACGTACGGGCGGAAGAGGTATTTCACCGGCGCGCTGAAGGCGTGCACGAGGCGCGTGAACGGCCAGATCATGAACAGCACCATGCCGACCAGGACGTGGATCTTGAACAGCAGCGTCGCGGCCGCCATCGTGGCGATGTTCGGCTGGAACACGAACAGCGAGCGGAACCAGATCGACACGGTCTCGCGATAGTTGTGCTCCGATCCGTCGCGATAGGTCGCGCCGAGGAACGTGGCGAGCAGGCCCATGACGATCGCGCCGACCAGGAAGAGATACATCAGCTTGTCGTTCGCGGTCGTTGCCGAGAAGACCGGGCCGGTGGTGCGTCGGCGCCAGACGAGCAACAGCACGCCGATGAGCGTGCAGAAGCCGGCGATGCCGCCGAGCGTCCATGCCATCAGGTGATAGTTGTGCTGGCTGATGCCGATGGCATCGGTCCACCGCTTCGGGATCAACAGACCCATCGCGTGGCCGCCGATGACCACGAGGATGCCGAAGTGGAATAGCGGCGAGGCGATCCGCAGCAGCGAGCCCTCATAGAGCTGGGAGGACCGGGTGGTCCAGCCGAACTGGTCGTACTTGTACCGCCAGATCGTGCCGCCGACCAGCAGCACGATCATGAGGTAAGGCAAAATGCCCCAGAGAATGATGTCCAGAGCACCGTAGTCGCGGGGAATCATCACAGCTCCTGCTGGTTGAGGATGGGCAGTCGAAGGCCATGGGGGACGGATCCGGCATTCGCAGCGGATCCGCTCATCGCCGAGCCGACAGGCATCGGCTCAGGGCGACCGGAGTACGGCGCGAGGGTGAGGTCGACGGGACCGCCGATGCCGACGGTCTCGGTCGGCGGCTGCCAGCCCTGCAGGCGGGCGATGGACAGCCGGTCGGTCGGGGAATCCCCGGGCAGCGTCGCGCAGATAGCAGCGATGACACCCTCGTGGGGCAGTTCGTCATCGCGCAGCGCGAAGCGCAGCAGCTCCAGCGCAGGCCGGGAGGCCGTCAGCAGTTCGCGCCCGCGCTGGGGATCGTGCACCGCAAACTCCAGGACCATCGGCAGATAGTCCGGCAGTTCGCCGTCGAGGTCGACCCACAGCCCCGAGTCGCGGTACGCCTGCTTGTAGCGCACCAGCGACTCCCCCCGGCGGCGGGTGTCCCCGTCGATCCAATAGGTGAGGTTCAGCGCGTGCCGCTTCGAATAGTCGAACTCCTGAGCATGCTGGGACTGGATCTCGATGAGGTCCCCGCGCAGGTGGGCGAGCAGCGGAGCAAAGTCGTCGGCGCACCCGGCCCCGGCGACCGCTTGGGCAACCGCGTCCAGTTTGTCGACCAGCGCCTCATCCGGGTACGCCAGCACGAGCGCGGCCGCGGCGTACACGGTCGTCGCGTGCGCCTCCGCACGCGCGTCAGCCTCGGCGGTGGAGCGCCGCTTCTTGCCGGGCCACCTCATGACTTGTCCCCGCCGATGGCGGACCCCTGGCCGTCCCAGTTGAGCAGGTTGACCCGCTTGGACATCTGGGCATCGGGAGCACCGCTCGCGGTGGTCTGTCGTTCCTTGAGCGCGGCGAAGGTCTCCGCGGCAACCGGCATGGGCTTGCCGGACATTTCACCGAAGGGCCCCGACTCATACATCCCGGCGCTGGCTTCGAAGTCCACCGAGCAGCCGAGCTCCTCGAGATCGTGGGCCTGCTCCCAGTGGGCCTTCGGAATGACATAGCGCTCGTCATATTTCGCGATCGCCAACAGCCGATAGAGCTTGTGCATCTGCTCACCGGTCAGCCCGACCGACTCGGGGATGGACTCGTCGGCACCGGTCTTCAGGGTCACCCCGCGCATATAGGAACGCATCGCCGCGAGCGTCTGCAGCACCCGGTCGATCTCCCCCACATCGCCGGCGGTGAAGAGCTCCGCGAGATATTCCGCAGGAATGCGCAGCGACTCGAGCGCCCCGAACAGCACGCCGGCGTCCTCGGCATCATGGCCCTGCCGCGACAGCATGTCGACGATCGGCGACAGCGGCGGGATGTACCACACCATCGGCATCGTCCGATATTCCGGATGCAGCGGCAGCGCGACCTTGTATTCCTTGGCCAGCGCATAGATCGGGGAACGGCGGGCGGCCTCGAGCCAGTCCTCCGGGATCCCCTCCCGGCGTGCCGCGGCGATGACCTCGGGGTCGTTCGGGTCGAGCATGAGGTCGAGCTGGGCGGCGTACAGATCCTGCTCGTCCGGCACCGAGGCCGCAGCGCTCACGGCATCCGCGTCATAGAGAATCACGCCGATATAGCGCAGGCGCCCGACGCAGGTCTCCGCGCAGACGGTCGGCAGACCGACCTCGAGCCGCGGATAGCAGAAGGTGCACTTCTCGGCCTTGCCGGTGCGGTGGTTGAAATAGACCTTCTTGTACGGACACCCCGTGACGCACTGACGCCAGCCACGGCAGCGGTCCTGGTCGACGAGCACGATGCCGTCCTCGGCGCGCTTGTAGATCGCGCCCGATGGGCACGACGCCATGCAGGACGGGTTCAGGCAGTGCTCGCAGATCCGCGGCACATAGAACATGAACGTCTGCTCGTACGCGTACTTGATCTCGAGGTTGGCCTCCTCGCGCAGCTTCGCGACGATCGGGTCCTCCTGGCCGCGCTGGGGCATGCCGCCGAGGTCGTCGTCCCAGTTGGCCGACCATTCGATCTTCATGTCCTTGCCGGTGATCAGCGACTTCGGCCGGGCGACCGGGAAGTCATCGCCGAGCGGGGCGTCGATCAGTGTGGCGTAGTCATAGGTCCACGGCTGGTAGTAGTCATCCAGCTCGGGCTGGACCGGCGAGGCGAAGATGCCGAGCAGCTTCGACAACCGGCCACCGGACTTCAGCTTGAGCCGGCCGCGCTTGTTCAGCGTCCAGCCGCCCTTCCACTTGTCCTGGTCCTCATACCGACGGGGATAGCCCTGGCCGGGGCGGGTCTCAACGTTGTTGAACCAGACATATTCGGTGCCCGCACGGTTGGTCCACGCCTGCTTGCAGGTGACCGAACACGTGTGGCAGCCGATGCACTTGTCGAGGTTCATGACCATGGCGGCCTGACACATGATGCGCATCAGTACTGGACCTCCTGGGACCGCTTGCGGATCACCGAGACGATGTCGCGCTGGACACCGGTCGGACCGAGATAGTTGAAGGCGTACGCCTGGTGGGCGTAGCCACCGATCAGGTGCGTGGGTTTCAGCAGGATTCTGGTGACGGAGTTGTGGATGCCACCGCGGCGGCCCGTGGCCTCCGACTTCGGGGTGTCGACCGTGCGCTCCTGGGCATGCGGAACGAACACGATCCCGTCCGGCAGGCGGTGGGTCACGATCGCACGAGCGACGAACACACCGTTGGCGTTGACGAGCTCGACCCAGTCGTTGTCCTTGGCCCCGATGGCCTCGGCATCGCCGGGGCTCATCCAGGCCGCAGGACCACCACGACTCAACGACAACATGAACAGGTTGTCCTGATATTCGGAGTGGATCGACCACTTGTTGTGCACGGTCAGATAGCGGACCGCGACTTCCCGGCCCCCGTTGACGCCGGTCACGGCCCCGAGTTCGGGCTCGCCATACATCCGGGTCATGTTCAGCGGCGGACGATAGATCGGCAACTGCTCACCGGCGTCGATCATCCAGTCGTGGTCGAGGAAGAAGTGCATGCGACCCGACAGGGTGTGCCACGGCTTGAGCCGTTCGGTGTTGACCGTGAACGCGGCATAGCGGCGGCCGCCGGTCTCCGAGCCCGACCACTCCGGTGAGGTGATCACCGGCTGCGGCGCGTTCTGCGTTTCGACGAACGTGATCCGGCGCTCCTCCGAACCCTCGGACAGGTCCGCGAGCTTGCAGCCGGTCATCCTCTCCAGCGTCCGGAAGCCCTGGGTGGCGAGCTCACCGTTGGTGGTGCCGGAGAACATCAGGATCGCCTCGGCGAACCGTTCGTCGGTGTTGATCACTGGGCGCCCAGCGGCGACACCGCGGTCGAACACCCCGTGCAGATGCCCGAGCTGCTTGACCTGGTGGGACACGTCATAAGTGATGTTCTTGATGGTGAACCCGAGCCGGTCGGCGAGCGGGCCGACGGACATCAGCTTCTCGCCAATCGCCGTGTAGTCGCGTTCGACGACCATCAGCGCCGGCATGTTCTTGCCCGGTTTCGCGGGCAGCTGGGTGTTCTTCCAGTCATAGACATGACCGCCGGGCTGGGCGATCTGCCCGGGAGTGTCGTGCTGGAGCGGGACCGCGACGATGTCGGATCGGGTGCCCAGATGGGTCCGGGCGTACGCCGAGATCCGGTCGGCCAGCAACCGGAAGATCTCGAAGTCCGACTTGCACTCCCACGGCGGGGCGATGGCCGGGGTGAACGCATGCACATAGGGGTGCATGTCGGTGGAGGACAGGTCGTACTTCTCGTACCACGTCGCCGCCGGCAGGACGATGTCCGACAGCAGCGTCGTGGACGTCATGCGGAAGTCCGCGGAGACCAGCAGGTCGAGCTTGCCCTCGGGCGCCTCGTCATGCCACGTGATCTCCTCGGGCCGCAGGTCGGCGCCGTGGTTGTTCTCCATCACGTTGTGGTGGGTGCCGAGCAGGTGCCGCAGGAAATATTCGTTGCCCTTGGCCGAGGACCCGAACAGGTTCGAACGCCACAGGATCAAGTTGCGCGGCCAGTTCTCCGGTGCATCGATGTCCTCGATCGCGGACTTGAGCCGGCCAGCCTTCAGCTCGGCGGCGATCCACTCCCCGGCGGACTCCGCCTCCCCCGCCTCGACAGCGGCCTTGGCCTCGTCGGCGAGATCCAGCGGGTTTCGGTCGAACTGCGGATAGAACGGCATCCAGCCCAACCGGGCGGCCTTCACCATCGCGTCGGCCGCATGCAGGCCGTCCAGCGAGCCGGTCGACAGCGGCGACTTGAGCACGTCGGCCGAATAGCCGTCCGTACGCCACTGGTCGGTGTGCATGTACCAATAACCCGTGCCGATCATCGTCCGCGGCGGCCGCGACCAGTCGAGCGCATTGGCCAGGTTGAACCAACCGATCATCGGCCGGCACTTTTCCTGACCGACATAGTGGGCCCAGCCACCACCGTTGCGGCCGATGCAGCCGGTCAACATCAGCAGCGACATGATCGAGCGATAGGTCACGTCCGCGTGGAACCAGTGGCAGATGCCGGCGCCGATGATGATCATCGTGCGGCCTTCGGACTGTTCGGCGTTGGCCGCGAACTCGCGCGCGATGCGGATGCACTGCTCGGCGGAGACCGAGGTGATCGGCTCCTGCCAGGCCGGGGTGTACGGCGACTCGGCATCGTCGTAACCGGTCGGCCACTCGCCCGGGAGGCCATCGCGGCGTACGCCGTATTGAGCGAGCATCAGGTCGAACACGGTCGTGACGAGATGCTCCCCCACCCGGCGCACCGGGATGCCGCGCGTGATGACCGAGCCATCGCCGCGCGGGTCGATGAACGCTGGCATCGCGATCTCGGCGACCTCGTGATCGACATCGGCCATCGTCAGCGCTGGCTTCACATCACCCAGGTCGAGGTTCCACTTGCCCGCACCGGTCTCGGCGTACCGGAAACCCATCGAGCCGTTCGGGATCGCAACATCGTCGGTGACGACATCGAAGACCACGGTCTTGAACGCCGGATCCTCAGAATCGTTGCCGAGGTCGGCACCGGTGAGGAACTTGCCGGCGCAGAGCTGGCCGTGCCGCTCCTCGAGCCGGACCAGGTGCGGCAGGTCGGTGTACGTCGTCACATAGTTGCGGAAGAAGTCGACCTTGCGATCGACGAAAAACTCCTTGAGCATGACATGGCCCATGGCCATCGCCAGCGCCGCATCGGTGCCGGCCTGGGCGGGCATCCACTCATCGGCGAACTTGGTGTTCTCGGCATAGTCCGGCGAGACGGTGACGACCTTGGTGCCGCGATAACGGACCTCGGTCATCCAGTGGGCGTCCGGCGTCCGGGTCATCGGGACGTTCGAGCCCCACATCATCAGATAGGTGGCATCCCACCAGTCACCGGACTCCGGGACATCGGTCTGGTCACCGAAAACCTGGGGCGAGGCGACGGGGAGGTCGGCGTACCAGTCATAGAAGCTGGTCATCGCGCCACCGAGCAGGTGGGTGAAGCGCGTGCCGATCGCGTGGGAGACCTGGCTCATCGCGGGGATCGGGGAGAAGGACACGAGTCGGTCCGGACCCCAGGTCTTGATCGTGTGCACATAGGACGCCGCGGTCAGCTCCAAGACCTCGTCCCAGCTCATGCGGACCAGGCCACCCTTGCCGCGGGCCTGCTGGTATTTCCTCCGCTTCGCGGGATCGTTGACGATCGACTGCCACGCTTCGACGGGATCGGCGTGCTGCTTGCGGGCCGCGCGATACATGTCGACGAGGACGCCGCGGCCATACGGGTACTTCACTCGCGTCGGGGAATACGTGTACCAGGAGAAAGCCGCACCACGGGGGCAGCCGCGGGGCTCGTATTCCGGGCGATCCGGGCCGGTCGAGGGATAGTCGGTCTGCTGGGCCTCCCACGTGATGATGCCGTCGCGGACATAGACCTTCCACGAACACGACCCCGTGCAGTTCACGCCATGGGTGGAGCGGACGACCTTGTCATGGCTCCAGCGGTCGCGATAGAAGATGTCACCCTCGCGTCCACCTTCGTGGAACACCGCGCGCTTGTCCTCGGTCGTCTCCGCCCGGCTGAAGAATCGACCGAGCCCCAGCAGGGCGTCGGTGATGGGTCCGTCGGGACCGATCGCGCGGGTGGGCATGGTCTTCTCCGTCATGTTTTCACCCTATATTCCGAATCTTTTGACGGCATCCCGGCTCAGCGGCCTAGGCTGCCGTTGTGGCCAACCTCACGTGCTCGCAGATCATCCTTGCAGGCGGGCGATCCCGCCGCCTAGGAACCTTGCCCAAATGTGACCTCGTGTTCGAAGGACAGACGCTTCTCGCTCACGCCATGGCCGCCGGGCAGCTCGCCTGCCACCAGGTGGTCGTCGGTCCACCGGATCTGCCCGTCGTCGATGGCGTACGCCTGGTCCGCGAGGACCCTCCGTTCGGCGGCCCGGTCGCCGGGATCGCGGCTGGCGTACGCGAGCTCGCGGCCGCGGGCTGCACGGCCGACTGGATCCTGATCACCGCCTGTGACCATCCGCACGCCGAAGCCGCCACCGCAGCGTTGATCGCCAACCTGCCCGAACTCTCAACCACGATCGAGCTCGTCACGCCGACGGACTCCACCGGACACCGGCAGACCCTCTTCGCCCTCTATCGCCGCGAGGCGTTGGAACGGGAACTGGCTCGCCATGACGGCGGGCACAACCTGTCGGTGCGCCGCCTCATCGCCGACCTTGCAACAGTGGAGGCCACGGTGGATGACGACCTGCTCGACGACGTCGACGACCCCGCTGCAGCCGCGCGCCACGGCATCAACCTGCCAAGGAAAGGACAACCCCATGCCCCACGACCGTGACCAGGACCTGACCGCCCTGCATGAATGGATCGCCGCGGTCGGCCCGGATCTGGGCCTCACCCCCGAGGACGTGCCGGTCGGGGACTTGCTGGATCTGTCAAAGGCGGTCGCGCACGGGGTGCTGCGGCCCGGTGTGCCCGTCACGAGCTTTATGGCCGGCCTGGCCGTGGGCCGCG
>JAUNUL010000079.1 GCA_030538175.1 Propionibacteriaceae bacterium
CGAGACCAGCTTGAGCACGCGATCCGGGCGGCCTGCCAGATCATCGGTCACCGGGAGGTGATCGTTGTTGGCTCACAATCAATTCTTGGCTCGATCCCGGAGCGTGAACTACCCGCGGCGGCGACGATGTCCTTGGAGGTCGACATCTTGCCGATCGCCGCCGACAACGACGAGACGGCACGTCTCGCGGACGTGATCGAGCGCGTGGCAGGTGAATTCTCCCCGTTCGAGGAACTGCACGGTTTCAGCATCGACGGCGTCGATCTGACCACGTCAGTCTTGCCCGACGGGTGGCGTGATCGGCTCGTAAGAGTGAGCAATGCGAACACAGCGGCACCGTCAGGACAGCCTCAGTTCACCGGTTGGTGTCTCGACAAGGAGGACCTCTGCGTCGCCAAGCTATGCGCGCTCAGAGAGAAAGACCGGAACTTTGTCTCGGCTCTCATGGAAGCTGGTCTCGTTGATCCCGATCTGATCGCTACTAGGCTCGCGACAGTGCCGCAGAGTCACGCTGCCGCAGCTGGGGCTGCGCTCCGATGGCTCGGCGCTGAGCCTGACAAACCCTGACGCCATCGGACACGTGAACGTAGGATTCTCAAGTATTCCGGCTATTTCGATCGTTCGTTGAACGCGTATGGCCAGGAAGGTCTTCCGTGTCCTCGTTGCGGTACGCCGATCCGCCGGGAGGCGTTCATGAACCGTTCGAGCTATCGGTGTCCAGCTGCCAGCGCAGACCGCGGATGACGTCGTAAGGACTCTTGTCCGCTGGAGCACTGGGTCATGCCGATGAGAACGGTGCCAGCGTGCGAACACAGTTGCTGCTCGAGTCGCTGGGCTGCTGGACTCATCGCGCGACAGCACGATCGGCTCCGCACCGGCGCCGGATACTCGTTCGCGATCGCCTAGAACAACAGCGCGCAGCCGGTCGGCCAGATCGGCCTGTGGCTCGGTGCGATCACGGAGGGAAGGGCAAGCACGGGCTATTGGATCTCACCGAGGTTCGCCGACGTGGCCTCGTCAGAGCCGCCTTGCAGCTGTTGTCCGACTGGGCGCTGTCGTTGGAGGAAGTCCAGAGAATGGAACTCTACGTGGAGCCGTGGAACGAGGGATCCTGGCGCGGCTGAGGCGTGCGGCTTGAACGCGAGGGACTCCTCCGGGCTTGGCAGCAGGTAGGGACCGAACCCCGGGACATGTTCATCTACAGCCGCCTTCCTCGAGAATGACGAGGGTGCATCATTGATGCATGGTTCGCGAACCCGCTCAGCCTGGCTCCAAGGATCTCCACGGGGGCCTGCCCGCACTTGCGCCCGTGCTGCGGGTCGCTGACGCGGAGGCGGCCGCGCGGTGGTACGCGAAACTCGGGTTCGCCATCGAGTGGCGCCACCAGTTCGAGCCGGGATTCCCGCTGTATCTCGGACTGCGCCTGGGCCAGAACTTGTTGCATCTGTCGGAGCACGCCGGTGACGCTCAGCCCGACACACTGCTCTATCTTTATGTGCCCGATATCGACGCTGTGGCGCAGACGCTCGGCGTGACTGAGATCGATGACATGCCGTGGGGCCGTGACATCGAGGTGCGTGATCCCGACGGCAATCGGCTGAGGATCGGCACTCCGCACGTGATGTGAGGGGGGAGGGGGCTTCGATGCCGTCGCGCGCCGTTCCGTGGGTCCCGGCCGGCACAGTGGAGCCATGGCCACGATCTACTGCACCGCAACCAGCCTTGACGGGTACATTGCCGACGGCGAGCACAGCCTTTCGTGGCTATTCAGCACCCCGAACCACGAGCGAGATCCTCAGGGACGCCATGGCGACGACGCCACCCTCGACTTCGAGAATTTCGCCTAAAACGTGGGTGCGGTGGTCGCAGGGGCGAACACGTTCCGATGGGTGCGCACCCATGCGGACGACCCCACCCATTTCGTGAACCCCTTCGGGCAATCAGCGTGGGTTGTCACGCATGACGCCTCGCTCGAGGTTCCCGAGGGCGTCCAGGTGTTCACCGGCGATGTCGCCGACCTCCACCCGCGACTTCTCGCAGAGGCGGGCGACAAGGATGTGTGGATTGTCGGCGGAGGCGATCTGGCCGGTCAGTTCGCCGACGCAGGATTGTTGGACGTCGTCTGGGTGCACGTCGTCCCGGTCGTCCTCGGGGAAGGGGCTCCGCTCCTGCCGCGCCGCCTCAGGCTTGAGCGCGAGGTGCTTGAGCGCGACGGGCAGTTCACGGCGATGAAATTCCGAGTGGTCGGTCCTGAACCTCATGAGGAATCTGACCACTGAGGAGTATCCCCGCTTCGACCCCGGCCGACTACCTCGCCGACAACGAGGGCGTCAGGCGAAGTTGTGCTTCAAGGCCTCAGGCTTGCCGATCCCTTCGTTGCCGTTGCGAATGACATCTTGAATGATCAGATTGATGCGTTTGAGGGTCTTGCGGTCTTGTGTCTGCCACCACAGATAGTCCTCCCACGCATTGGCGTCCCAGACCAGACGCATGGTCACTCAGCGTCGAGCAGATCGTGGGCTTCTCCTGTGCCGCTCTCCAGGCGCTCCATCGCATCGAGTAGCCGGCGTGCGTTGGCTGGCGAACGCATCATGAGATAGGCCGTCTCACGCAGGGATTCATAGTCGGCGAGCGAGACGATGACGACGGGCTCGTGGCCGGCGCGGGTGATCACGATCTCCTCGCGGTTATCGATCACTGAGTCCAGCACTTCGGCGTACCGAGCGCGCGACTCGGTGTAGCTCATGGTCTTCATGTCGGCTCCTTCCGTACAGAAAACCGTACAGGGCGCCTTGGCGGGAGTACGTAGACAAGCTGGCGCCCGAGAGCCGTCCCTGCGGCTCCGTGATGGCTGCTTGTCCGGGCGGTCCGACATCGCGGACCGCCTCATCGACCTCTATCTGACCGGCAAGAAGATTGCTGGCAGTGGGCTTGTCGAGGACTATTCAGCGGCCGGTGATCCACTCCCGAAGATCGGCGATCATTGGATCGCCTTGGGCTCGAATGGCACCCCACAGTGCATTCTGCGCACGGTCGTCGTCGAGACGCACTTGTTCAAGGACATCCCCGACCGCATCGCCATTGCAGAGGGCGAGGGAGATCTCTCGATATCGTTTTGGAAGCGAGCGCACGCCGAGCGCTACCAGCCCCAGCTGTCCCGCTGGGGCATCACTGACATTGAGCAGGCGACTGCTGAGGCATGTGCTCCGACTTGATTGTGTGACCCTTCGACAGACTGAACGCACGTGTTCTTGGCAGCAGATCAGCGAGGGCCTAGTCGTCTGACGCGACGATCAGGTGAACTGTGTGATTCGTTCGGTCAATCACGACGAACTCATGGAATCCCAGGCTTCCGGTCACCCAGCCGTACGGGTGTTCGTCATTGCTGCCCGGGTTAACCAGCCAATAGACGTCTCCTGATCGAAGCAGTGAAAAGACCTTCTGGAGTCGGTCTTGAACGTCGGGTCGGGCTCCTGTGCCTCGGTGAGGAACCCAATGGTTTGGCCCAGGCGATCAATGGGAAAGGTCACCACACTGTCCAGCGAGGCCACTGAGTGGTGGTCGAGCCCGTTCTCGGGTCCGAGGCGCAGTTCGCTGGAAAGGCCGCGGATCGTGGACGAGGGCGACCTCATCTGGGCTGAGTATTCCGGGGGCGCCGTGCGCCACGGACATCTCGTCGGCACCCGCGATGGTGATCGCCTCGACTTCAGGTACGTCCACCTCGACCACCACGGCGTGACCTCAACCGGACACTGCACCAGCGTGATCGAGGAGTGCGATCCGTTGCGCCTGCACGAGACATGGCAGTGAGAGTCTCGACCGGTCATGGCAGCAGCGTTCTGCGGGAACTCGTCGACTGACCCAATGTCGCGTGGAACTTCGGTCGGGTTCCAGCACCACCTGGATTCCACGCGAGTGCCGACCAAGGCCCGGTTCGGTTGCTAGCGTTCCGGCATGTCCTTGGCTGAGCAGTTGCGAGCGATCCCTTCCTTGACCGGCACTGCTCCAGCGCTCGACCTGACGCAGCTTCCGGCAGATCCCACGGCACTGTTCCGGGAGTGGCTGGAGGTGGCGTTGCGCCACGGCGTACGTGAACCGCACGCGGTCAGCCTCGCGACGGTCGATGCCGACGGCGTACCGGACGCACGGACACTGATTCTTAAGGATGTCGACCACGGTTGTCACCGAGTTTTTCGCCCTCGTCCATCGTTGACCAAGGCGCGCATCAGACTGTCCACGACTGTCGACTGGGGCTCCAGGAAATGCGATGTAGCGTGGAGCCGTGGCTTGCACAACGATTTCGTCTCGGTCTGACATGCTCGGCATGTGCAGCTTTGCGAGTCGGTCGTCCCAGCATTGCCCGCGCGCCACCGTGCGCAGGGGAGGAACGCGCTCGTGCATCAACCGCGAGCCTGGGCATAGAGTGATTCGATCGTGAGCAAAATCGGCAACTACGTTTTCGTGCGCCATCGCCACAACTGGATTCAACTCCTGAAGTTCGGGTTGGTGGGCGGTTCAGGCGTCCTCGTCAACCTCTTGGTGACCATCATCGGCAACAAGATGTTCCCGCACTACGCCGGTGTGGCCGTGGACCTGCCGTTCACTGACTTCAACATTCGCTGGTATCACGTGATCACCACGGTGGCTTTCCTGGTCGCCAATATCTGGAACTTCCAGCTCAACCGGAGTTGGACGTTCAAGTCCGGCAAACATGCCGGCTGGTTCCGGGAGTTTTTCCCTTTCCTGACCACGGGCCTGGTGGCGTACGCGGTGGGTCAGGCACTGATCACGCTGATGCTGAAGCCGGGATCCCCACTGGAGTTGCAAAACCTTTTCGGTTTCCTTGACGATTCCACGGGATTCCGCACCGCGCTCTATTGGGCGAACTTGATCCAGATCATCATCACCATGCCGATCAACTTTGTGGTGAACAAGCTCTGGACGTTTCGTGCGGTGCGCAACAAGCGCCTCCGTCCGGACGCCGATCTGCCCATGGTCGCCTCCGCGGTCGCTCCGGAGATCGTCGACGAGACCGGGCGTCCCCGGCCGGAAGATGACACGATCAGGCTCCGCCGCCCTCGTCGACAGCCGACGCCGGTTGACCCCCAGTCGCCCAGTCGGCGGCGGACCGAGGCCCCCGGGGACTGACCGGTGCACCTGAAGTCCCTGACGCTGCGCGGCTTCAAATCTTTCGCCTCCGCGACCACACTCAATTTTGAGCCCGGCATCACCTGCGTCGTGGGACCCAACGGTTCCGGAAAATCCAATGTGGTCGACGCCCTCGCCTGGGTGATGGGTGCCCAAGCCGCAAAATCCCTGCGTGGCGGCAAAATGGAGGACGTCATCTTCGCCGGCACCTCCGGCCGAGCACCGCTGGGCCGGGCCGAGGTCGCGCTCACCATCGACAATACCGACGGTGCGCTGCCGATCGACTACACCGAAGTGACGATCTCGCGGACGATGTTCCGCAACGGCGGCTCGGATTATGCGATCAACGGCCGTGCCTGCCGCCTGCTCGACGTCCAGGAGTTGCTGAGTGACTCCGGCATCGGGCGGGAAATGCACGTCATCGTCGGGCAGGGCCAGTTGGATTCAATTCTGCAGGCCACGCCTGAGGGGCGCCGCGGCTTCATCGAAGAAGCGGCTGGCGTACTCAAACACCGCAAGCGCAAGGAAAAGGCCCTTCGCAAACTCGAATCGACCGAGGGCAATCTCAACCGCCTCAACGACCTGATCGGCGAGATCCGCCGCCAACTCAAGCCGCTCGGCCGGCAGGCCGACGTGGCCCGTCGGGCAGCAGTGATCCAGGCGGACGTACGCGACGCCCGCGCCCGCCTGCTCGCCGACGATCTCGTGCAGGCCCAACTGGCGCTGGCTTCAGACCTGCGGGATGACTCGGCCCTGCGTACGCGACGTGACGAGGTCGAACGAGCCCTCCTGGAGGCTCGGACGATGGAGACCGAGGCCGAGGAGCGGGCCGGTGCGGCCGAGCCCGCGGTCACGGCGGCCCAGGAGACGTGGTACGCCCTCTCCGGTCTCGCCGAACGCGTCACCACCACGATCCAGGTGGCGTCCGAGCGGCTGCGCAGCGCGTCGGCCGACCCGGGCGAAGTGCGCCAGGGCCGCGACCCCGACCAGCTCGAGGCCGAAGCCCGGCAGACCGCATCCGCCGAACAGGAACTGGCTGCGGAAACCGAACGCCTCGCCGCCGCGCTCGCCGACGCCGGGGTCGCGCGCACGGCGGCCGAGCAGGCCCACACAGCAGAGGAACAGCGGATCAACGTCCAACTGCGGGCCATCGCCGACCGACGCGAAGGGCTTGCCCGCTTGCAGGGCCAAGTGGCCACCGCGCGGACGCGGACCGACTCAGTCGTCGCGGAACTGGGCCGCCTCGCCGAAGCGCGAGACGCCGCCAAGGAACGAGCCGACCGGGCACGCCGCGAGTTCACCGTCCAGGAAACCCGTGTCGCCGGCCTGGATGCCGGGGAAGGGAACCTTGATGCCGACCACGAGGCGGCAGAGGACCAGCTCACCCGGGTGGAGGACGAGCTCGCCCAGTTGCGTCAACGCGAGCAAGCGGCGAACGCTGACCGGGCCGCCGCGACCGCCCGGCTCGAGGCGCTGCGCCTTGGCTTGGAGCGCAAGGACGCCTCGGCCGCGCTGTTGGCCGCAACCGATCGGATGAGTGGGTTGTTGGGGTCGGTCGCGGCGCTGGTGCATGTGGAAGAGGGGTACGAGACAGCCGTCGCCGCCGCGCTCGGTTCCGCCGCTGACGCCGTTGCTGTGACGGACGTTGACACAGCCGTCGCCGCCTTTGATCTGTTGCAGGCCGAGGACTTGGGCCGCGCGGGGCTCGTGCTGCGTGGCACCGCGCTCGATGACGACGGCGCATGGCCGGTGCTGCCGGACGGTCTGCGCTACGCGATGGACGTGCTGACCTGTGATGAACACCTGCGTGCTCCGCTGGCCCGGGTGCTGCGCAAAGTGGCGGTGGTCGATGACCTGGCAGCCGCCCGGCACCTGATCGAACAGCTCCCGGACCTCACGGCCGTCACCCGCGCTGGTGAAGTGCTGTCGCTGTGGTTCGCCGCCGGCGGGTCCACCGGCACCCAATCGCTGCTCGAGGTACAGGCCGCCGTGGACGCCGCAGAGCAGCAACTGATCGCGGTCAATCACGAGGTTGAGCGACTGCGGTTCGCGGTGGGGGAAGCGATGACCCGCCACACCGAAGCCCGCACCGCAGTCGAGCACACGCTCGAGCGGCTGCACGAATCGGACGCCGCCATGGCCGCCCTCTCCGAGGAGTTGGGGCAGCTGCAGACCAGCGCCACCCAGGCCGCTGGCGAGGCCCAACGACTGACCCTCGCCATGGCCAAGGCCGAGGAGTCCCAGGTCACCGCGAGCGCCCAACTGGCCGACCTCGAGGCGCGGCTGGTTGCCGCCTCTGCCGAAGAGATCGACGATGACGTGGACCCGACCGAACGGGACCGCCTCGGCGAGGTCGCCCGGGCCGCGCGACAGGCCGAACTGGATGCGCGCCTGGCTCTGCGTACGGCCGAGGAGCGCATGCGGGCACTCGCCGGACGTGCCGACGGACTGCGGCGCGCCGCCCAGAACGAACGCCAGGCCCGCACACGCGCCGAGGCCCGGCGTCGCCGGCTCGATGCCGAAGCGGCGGCCGCACGCGCGGTGAAGGCGGGAGCCGAGCAGCTCGCCGTGCACGTCGCCGAGTCCAAGGCGGCTGCTGCGGCCGAACGGGAACGGGCGGATGCCGCTCGGCAGGAGGCGGACGGGGCAGTGCGTGCCGCCCGGGCCCGCAGCCGAGAGCTCAACGACGAACTGCAGAAGCTCGTCGACACGGTGCACCGCGACGAACTTGCCCGCGCCCAACAGCAGATGAAGGTCGACGCACTGGTCGAGCGGGCGCTGGCCGAACTCGGCTTGGATGCCGACACGCTGACGACGGAATTCGGCCCCGAGGTGCTCATCCCCGTGCTGACCAAGAAGGACGGCACAGCCATCACCGAGGATGACGAGCGTCCCGACCCCATCCCGTTCGTCCGCGAGGAACAGGAGCGGCGGCTCGCCAAAGCCGAGCGGGGACTCAAGACGCTCGGGCGGATCAACCCGCTCGCGCTCGAGGAATTCGATGCCATGCAGGAACGCCACCAGTTCCTCTCCGAGCAGCTTGAGGACATCCGGCGCACCCGCAAGGACCTGCTCGACATCATCGCCGAGGTCGACAAGCGGGTGCAGGAGGTGTTTGCCGAGGCGTACGCCGACGTGGAGATCGCCTTCCGACATGTCTTCGACCGCCTGTTCCCGGGGGGCGAGGGCCGGCTGGTGCTGACTGAGCCAGGGGAGTGGCTCACCACGGGCGTCGAGGTTGAGGCCCGTCCGCCCGGCAAAAAGGTGAAGCGGCTGTCGTTGCTCTCCGGTGGCGAGCGGTCCTTGGTGGCGGTGGCGTTCCTTGTCGCGCTGTTCATCGCGAGGCCGAGCCCGTTCTATATCCTCGACGAGGTCGAAGCCGCGCTCGATGACGTCAACCTGGGTCGGCTCCTGGAGATTTATGAACAACTGCGGGAGAACTCCCAGCTGTTGGTCATCACCCACCAGAAGCGCACGATGGAGATCGCTGACGCGCTCTATGGCGTCACGATGCGCGGCGATGGGGTATCCACTGTCATCTCCCAGCGCATGCGGGATTGACCGCGCCCTGCGAGGCGTCACCCACATTCGGTGGCCCGGAACAATCCGTGACGCAGAACGGCACGCTCGGCCAGCGGTGATCGAGCGCATTTCTAGGCTGACGAGTGCCGGCTTGTCGTGGACCTGACCTGAACACTGTGTGAGAGATCACAGGGACGTGTCTGGATCGTGACCAACACGCCTTGGTCGGTCCTTTCCTATTTGTCACACTGAATGTGGTTCGCGGCTGCCGTGATCCGACTTCCCCTGCGGTTCTGGAGGACTGCCATGAGCGTGTTCATCTTCACCCTTCTTGCTCTGCTCGTGGCGCTCGGTGTTTGGGGTGTGGTCGCCATGGGCATGGCAGGCAAGGGCAAGGACAAGCATCCTGTGCTGGCCGATCGCTTCGCCCGGGCCGCCCAGGCGCTCAACGGCGAGGGCGAGGTCCCCGAGCGGCTGGAGAAGCTCTTCCGCTGACCAGTGGATCGCGACGGGCCGACCCTGAGCTCCCTGCTTAGGATGGGGTCGTGGATCCCGTCTTGCTTTATGTCATCATCGGCGCGGTTGTCGCGCTCCTCGTCATCGGCGTCGGCATTGCTGTCGGCGTCAGCAGTCGCAAGCGTGCTCTCGAACGCCGCCGCCGTGACGAACTTGGTGCCGGCCCGAGCGGTGGCGGCGCCGCAGGTGGTGGTGCGGGCACGGGCACACTCGAGCATCCCGACCTGGGGGCTGGCGGTGGGGTCGCCGTCGAGGAACGACTCGAGCGTCCGGAGGCGCCCCGCACCCGACTTCGCCGACTGCGCGAACGCCTCGCCGGTCAGAACAACCTGCTCGCCCGCGGCCTGCTCAACCTCCTTTCCGGGGGTGCTGTCGACGAGGACACCTGGGATGACTTCGAAGCAACCCTGATCAGTTCCGACCTCGGCGTCGGCCCGACCACGGAACTGGTCGACCGGCTCCGCACGCGATACAAGGTGGAGGGTGTCACCGACCCGCAACAGGCCCGGAGCATCCTGCGCGAAGAGCTTCTGACGCTGGTCGACCCAACCATGGATCGCAGCCTGAACACCACCCGCCGTGGAGAGAACCCGGCCATGGTTCTCGTGGTCGGCGTCAACGGCACCGGCAAGACCACCACGGTCGGCAAGTTGGCCCGAGTGCTCGTCGCGGAGGACCAGGACGTGCTGTTGGGGGCCGCAGACACCTTCCGCGCCGCTGCGGCCGACCAGTTGGAGACCTGGGGCACCAAGGTCGGCGTACCCACGATCAGGGGGCA
>JAUNUL010000080.1 GCA_030538175.1 Propionibacteriaceae bacterium
AGCGTCTGCACGACCAGTTCACGTGCCACGTCGCGGGAGAGGCCCGCATGGACCCCACCCTCGATGAGCGCTTCGGCGACCAGAAACACATAGGCAGGACCCGAGCCGGAAACCGCGGTCACCGAGTCCTGGAGCTTTTCTGCCACCGTCACCACTGCACCGACGGCACCGAGAATCTCGGTCACCTCGGCCAGGTGTTCGGCGGTGGCGTGACCCCCTGGGGAGAGGGCCGTGATCCCCTGCCCCACACGGGCAGGAGTATTGGGCATGGCGCGCACGACGGGGGTCCCGGCAGCAAGACCCGCCTCGAGCGTCGCCAGGGTGACCCCGGCGCAGACCGACAGCACCAGTGTCCCCTCGGTCAGCAAGGGCCGCAGCTGGGCGAGCACCGCCCCGACATCGCCTGGCTTGACCGCCAGCAACACGGTGCGCGCGTCAACGACCGCCTCACCGAGGTCCGCTCCCGCCACCTCATAGCGGTCGCGCAGTTCAGCGATCCGTTCGGCCCGCTGATCACAGACCACGATCTCGGCGCCGGGCCAGCCGGCCGTGCGCAGACCGGAGAGGATGGCCTCCCCCATCAAGCCGGCGCCGACGATCGCGAGTCGTGACATCAGGCGGACTGCTTGGCGAGGTTGGCGGCAACGACCTCCGCGATCTGGATCGTGTTGAGCGCGGCACCCTTGCGGAGGTTGTCACCCGAGGCGAAGAACACCAGGCCCTTGCCGGCAGGCGCTGCCTGGTCGGCGCGGATGCGACCCACATAGGTGGGGTCAGCCCCGGCGGCGTCACGCGGGGTCGGGATGTCCATCAGCTCGACGCCCTCGGCACCGGCCAGGATCTCGGTCGCTTCCTCCGGGGAAATCTCGTTGTCGAACTCCGCGTGCACGGCCAGGGAGTGACCGGTGAAGACCGGCACCCGGACGCAGGTGCCCGAGACCAGCAGGTCGGGCAGGTGCAGGATCTTGCGGGATTCGTTGCGGAGCTTCTGCTCTTCGTCGGTTTCGCCGCTGCCGTCATCGACGAGCGCGCCGGCGATCGGCAGGGCGTTGAAGGCGATGGCCTTCGCATAGGAACCGGTCTCGGTCACTTCATCGATCCGGCCGGCGAGGGCGAGACCCTCGAGGTCGTCGGTGGAGCGGACCTGATCGGCAAAGGTGGTCACCTGTGCCGCGCCGGAACCCGAGACCGCCTGATAGGTGGCCACGCGCAGGCGGGACAGGCCCGCCTTCTCCGCCAGCGGCTTGAGCACCGGCATGATCGCCATGGTCGTGCAGTTGGGGTTGGCGATGATGCCCTTGGGCGGGTTGACCGTGTCCTCGGGGTTGACCTCGGAGACCACGAGCGGCACCTCCGGATCAAGGCGCCAGCCGGAGGAGTTGTCGATCACGATCGCGCCGGCCGCGGCGACCTTGGGTGCATATTCCATCGACGTGGTCTTGCCCGCCGAGAACAAGGCGATGTCCAGCCCCGAGAAGTCAGCGGTCGCGGTGTCCTCGACGGTGACCTGCTTGTCGCCGAACTCGATGACCTGACCGGCCGACCGGGCCGAGGCGAAGAAGCGAATCTCATCGATCGGGAAGCTCCGCTGCAGCAACAGGTCACGCATGACCCTGCCGACCTGACCGGTCGCCCCAAACACACCAATGCGCACGTTGTCTCCAAGGAAGTTCTCATCGGCGCACGAGTCGGCGCCGGTTGCTCGACCCAGAATAGTGCGCGATTCACCTCGACCTCGAATAGCCGTGCCGTGAGAACTGTCCACCCGCCCGGGGACGACACGTGATCGATCAACCCGGCCAACTCCTGCGGGTGGGACGATGGGTGGGTGTCCGATTCCTCCACCGCACGGACCGCGCCAGCGGCGCGTCCTGTCGACCTGACCCGCTTCGCCTGGCTCTCCATCGCCGCCGCGATCGCCACCATCGCGCTCAAGACGGCGGCGTGGCTCATGACCGGCTCCGTCGGCCTGCTGTCGGACGCCGCTGAGTCCGTGGTGAACCTGGTTGCGGCCGTCGTCGCCCTCATCGCCCTGCGGGTCGCAGCCGCCCCGGCGAGCGAGCGCTTCCCCTATGGGCGGACCAAGGCGGAATACTTCTCTGCGGCCATCGAGGGGCTGATGATCCTGGTCGCCGCGTCGGTGATCCTGGTGACCGCCGTCGCACGGTTTCTCAATCCCCAACCGTTGGAGCAGGTGGGCATGGGCCTGGCCATCTCACTGGCAGCATCGGCGATCAACGGCGTCGTGGCCATGGTGCTCATCCGTGCCGGCACCCGCCACCGTTCCCTCGCCCTGACCGCCGACGGGCGGCACCTGCTGACCGATGTGTGGACCTCCGCTGGGGTCCTGGTCGGCGTCCTGCTCGTGTGGATCACCCGTTGGGACCGCCTGGACTCGATCGTGGCGTTCCTGGTCGGGATCAACATCGTGATCACGGGCGTACGCCTGCTCACTGCCAGTGCGGCCGGGTTGCTCGACATGGCCCTGCCCGAGGAGGACCAGCAGAAGATCATCGACATCCTCGACCGGCGCACCGACGGCGAGGTCGCCTTCCACGGCCTGATGACCCGGGTTGCGGGCCAGCAGCGGTTCGCCACCGTCCACGTCCTGGTGCCCTGTGAGTGGACGGTCAAGCGTGGGCATGACTATGTCGAGGATCTCGAGACCGAGCTGACCGAGGCGGTGCCTGGACTGCGTGTCCTCAGCCATCTGGAGCCCGATGCCGATCCGCGGTCCTATCTGGATCAGCCGACCGGCGCCATCCCCTTCCAGGCCGCCCAAACCGAGCCGCCCGAACGGGATTGCTGCTGATCATCCCCCGCTGCCGGTCGCTCCCGACCCGAGCTCCCAGCACGAGCCCCCGGCCCGGGTGCGTCACAGCCAGTCGACCCGGGGTGCCACGACGGCGTACCCGACGAAGGCCACCACATCCAACAACGTGTGGGCGACCACGAGCGGTCCCACGCGCTTCCAGCGCAGATACAACAAGCCGAATGCGATGCCCATGATGAGGTTGCCGGCGAAGCCGCCGAAGCCCTGATAGAGGTGGTAGCCGCCCCGGACCACGGCTGAGACGACCAGGATCGCTGCCCACGACCAGCCGACCTGCCGGAACCGCAGGAAGAAGTAGCCCAGCATCAGGACTTCCTCGAGGATTCCGTTCATGGCGGCGGCGAGCAGATACACCGGCACGGTCCACCAGTTCTGCTCGAGGTTGGCGGGGACGACGTTGGTGTTGATGCCGATCTCTCGCGACAGCAGATAGAACCCGAGCCCCGGGATGCCGATGGCCGCGGCGATGAGGAATCCCCAGCCGACATCCCAACCGGGTCGGGTGAGGTCGAAGCCCAACCGTCGCCAGGGGCGTACGCCGGGCACGTCTCCCGGCCAAGCGGGCGGCCCGGCGGCCAGCCAGAGCAGATAGAGCGCGAGCAGCACCGGCACGAGCGGAAAGGCCAGACTCGCGAGCTGGTACGCCAGATCCAGCCATGGCCGTTCCGCGGCCACCGACGTGTTCATCTGCGTGACCTGGGCCGACAGCGGCTCCGGCCTCGTCAGCCGATCGATGATGCGCAGGAGCGAATAGACGGCGGACTCACCCAGCGATACGCCGAGGACCAGGACGACCTCAAGGCCGAACCGGGATCGGGTCGCGCCGGGCTCAGGTGTCGGAGCCACCGCTGGTCCGCGCCCGCTCGGCAGCGGCCAGATGGGTGCGGGTGAAGACCAACGCCTCATAGAGATCGCGCTCGCGCTCGTCCCTGGTCTTGGCGCCGCGGGTGTTGATCTCGAGGATGACGTCACCGCCATAGCCGGATTCCCCGAGATAATGCAGGAGCTGGTCGGCCTGCTGGTCGCCCCGCCCCGGCACCAGGTGTTCATCCATGAACGATCCCGTGCCATCGGTGAGGTGCACGTGCTTCAGCCGCGAGCCCCACTCCTTGGCCATCTCCAGCGAGCTCTGCTTCGAGGTCGAGGCGTGCGACAGATCCAGGGTGAGGTGGTCGTAGTCGAGGTCGGTGGGATCCCAATCGGGCAAATATGCCTTGAACTCGCCCCGGGGCGCCCGCCAGGGATACATGTTCTCCAGGCAGAACGTGATGCCGGTTGTCTCGGTCAACCGTTTGATGCCGGCGAGGAAATTCTTGGCATAGGACCCCTGCCACCGAAACGGCGGGTGCACCACGACGGTCGGCGCACCCAGTTGCAAGGCCGCCTGTGCCGAGCGCTCCAGCTTCTCCCAGGGATCGGTCCCCCACACCCGGGGCAGCAACAACAGCGTCGGGGCATGCACGGAGACGATCGGGATCTGATGGTGATCGCGCAGGCGCTGCACAGCGTCGACATCGGTCGACAGCGCATCGGTGCCGACCATGATCTCGACGGCGTCATAGCCGAGTCGACCGGCCCATTCGAACGCCGCGGAGGTCGTCTCCGGATAGACCGCGGACGTGCTGAGCGCAACGCGTGGGGCTGGCGGGTGAGGGTGGACGTCTCGCCGGGCGCGTTCGGGACTCACCCGCCTCACCCTACCCCGCCGGTTCCAGCCTCGCGAGGCTCACGGAGACGGCGTCAGGCGTCGAGCCCCCGGCTGTCGAGCTCCGCAGCGTCCAGGGCTTCCGGCTGCAGCCTCATGCGCTGGCCGATCTTGCGGGCCTTGATCGAACCGGACTCGAAATATTCGAGGTGATCCAGATAGTTCAGGATGATGCCCTCGCGCAGCGCCCAGGGGCAGAGCTCGAGCTCGTTGACTCCTGCCAGGTCCATGACGGACTCGGCCACCACGGCACCGGCGAGCAGTTGGGGGGCCCGCCCGACGGAGACACCGGCCAGCTCGGAGCGCTTTTCGATCGGCAGCTCCACGATCGTGGCGATGGCCTCCTGCAGCTTTTCCCTGGACAACACCCGGCGCACGAAGACGCCGTCCGCCGACGGGGCGGCACCACAGATCCGACCGAGCATCTTGAAGGTCTTGGAGGTGGCAACGGCGCGGTCATAGGGGCCCCTGCGCAGGACCTCACCGATGACGGCACCGATCTCGGCGCGGGCGTACCGTCGAATGCCCGCCACATCGGTCGGGCCGAACTCGCGCGCCATGCGGACCGCACCGACCGGAATCGACAGGGCGACCTCGGGCTCCTCATCCCGGCCACAGGACAACTCGACCGATCCACCGCCGATGTCGAACACACTCAACGCACCGGCCGACCAACCGAACCACCGTCGGGCGGCGAGGAAGGTGCCGCGGGCCTCATCGGTGCCGGACAGAACCCGCAACTCGACCCCGGTCTCGTCCTTGCATTCGGCGATCACGTCGTCACAGTTGCTGGCCTCGCGCAGTGCCGAGGTCACGAAGGGCAACACCTTGGAGCAACCGGAGTCCTCCGCGAACACCCGCGATGACTCGACCATGGCGATGAGCGACTCGATGCCCTTGCGGCTCATCGAGCCATCATCCTGCAGATGCTCGGCCAGCCGCAGCTCACGCTTGTGGGAAGCGGCCGGACTGGGGGCACCCCCCACACGCGCATCCACGACCAGCAGATGAACGGTGTTGGATCCAATGTCAAGAACTCCGAGTCGCACGTTCGGAAATGTACCTCCGCCGGCAACGCATCGCATACTGATCCGCATGCCTGAGATCCGCACCCCGTTCACCCGCGCTTTCGTTGAGTTTCCCGACCCCGATGGGGCCGAGCAGGTCTTTCGGTGCGATCTCACCTGGCTGACTTCCCGCTGGCAGTGCATCTTCGGCGAGGGGTGCCCGGGGATCTATGCGTCCCGGCCCGATGACGGCTGCTGCACGCATGGGGCGCACTTCGCCGAGGCCGCCGATGAGCAGCGGGTGGCCGACGCGGTCCGGCGGCTCACCCCCGAGACCTGGCAGTACGCCGAGTTGGCCGCCGCGACCGGCTGGGCGGAAGTCGAGGATCTCGACGAGGTCGGCCCCGGCGAGCAACCGGATCGCAAGACCCGGGTCGTCGATGGTGCCTGCATCTTCCTCAACCGGGTCGGGTTCGCGGGCGGATATGGCTGCGCGCTGCATGCCCTGGCCGTCCGGGAAGGTCGGCCCATCACCGAGACAAAACCTGATGTGTGTTGGCAACTGCCGATCCGTCGCCAATACCGGACCGTCGAACGCGGTGACGACACGAGCTATCTCGAGGTCACCATCGGTGAGTATGTCCGCGCGGGCTGGGGCTCCGGTGGACAAGAATTCGACTGGTACTGCACGTCGAATACCGAGGCGCACACAGCGCGGGAGCCGGTCTATCGGACCAACCGGGCCGAGCTGACCGAGTTGCTGGGGGCCGCGGCGTACGCCGAGTTGGTCCGGCATTGCGAAGAATTCGAGGCGACCTCGCGGGCCGCGGCACACCCGGCCTCACAGGGTGACCGCGATCGATCCAGGGGCTGAGCGAGGACTGCCACAGCCCGGCGAATTTCTCCCAGCCGGACCCCCCGGATTCGGGAGAAACGGCCGCAGGGGCCAGAATAAGGCCATGCACGTCGACCATCTTGTTTTCGCAGCAGGCCCGGAAGGGTTGCGGGGAACCGCCGACCGGCTCAGCGCCATGTTGGGCGAAGAATCGCGTGACGGCGGATTCCACCCCCGATTCGGCACGCGCAACCGACTGATCCCCCTGGCCGACGATCGCTATGTCGAGATCGTCGAAGTCCTCGAACACCCGGTCGCCGAAAAGGCACCCTTCGGCCAGGTCGTTCGCGCCCGGTCCGAAGCCGGCGGCGGTTGGCTCGGCTGGGCCATCTCCGTGGACGACCTGTCCGGTGTCGAGCAACGGCTCGGCCGAAAAGCCGTGGACGGCAGCCGCCACTTCCCCGACGGCAGATTGTTGGAGTGGAAGCAGATCGGCGTCAAGGGCACCCAGGCCGACCCCCAACTGCCGTTCTTCATCCAGTGGGTCAGCGATGAGTCCGTCCTGCCCAAGGCCCTGGACGGCTCGGTGCAACTCACTCGACTGGAGATCGCGGGTGACCGCAACCGGCTGGAGGAGTGGCTCGGTGGCCGCGCGGAAATGCTGGCCAACCTCGATTTCGAGATTGACTGGATCGCCCCACACGGCACCCCCGGCATCCTCGCCGCCCACTTCAACACCGCCAACGGCGAGGTCCGCATCTGATGACCGTGCCGATCCGAGCGGCCGTCGCCGGACTGCCCAGCTATAAGCCCGGCAAGCCGGCGGTGACCGGGGACCGCACGTTCAAGCTGTCCAGCAACGAGAACCCGTTCCCGCCGCTGCCCGAAGTGTTGGCGGCGACCCAGGCGAGCTGTTCGACGATGAACCGCTATCCCGACATGGGGAATTCGGCTGCCCTCGCCGCGCTCGCCCAACACCTCACCACCGAGCAGACGCCCGTCGCTGAGGACAACCTCGCCTTCGGCACCGGGTCTGTGGCCGTGCTCTATCACCTGCTGCAGGCGATCTGCGAGCCGGGCGACGAAGTCATCTATGCCTGGCGCAGCTTCGAGGCCTATCCCATCGCCGTGCAGGTGTGCGGGGGCGTAGCCGTGCAGGTCCCGCTGCGCGCCGACGCCACCCATGACCTCGAGGCCATGCTGGCCGCGATCACGCCCCGAACCCGCGCCATCCTGGTCTGCACGCCGAATAACCCGACCGGCCCCGTCGTCGGCCACGAAGAACTTCAGGCGTTCATCGATGCGGTTCCCGAGCACATCCTGATCGCCATCGATGAGGCGTATGTCGAGTTCGTCACCGACCCAGCCGCCGCCCGCGGGCTGGAACTCTGGCGGGACCGTCCCAACGTGGCCGTGCTCAGGACCTTCTCCAAGGCCTATGGGCTGGCCGGTTTCCGGGTGGGGTACGCCGTCGCTGACCCTGCACTCACCGCTGCCGTCCGTGCGGTGTCGTTGCCGTTCGGCGTCTCGGTGCCGGCGCAGGCGGCGGTGATCGCGGCACTCGGTGCGCATGATGCGTTGATGGCACAGGTCCGGGAGCTGATCTCCGAACGCACCACGCTCGTGGCCGGACTCCGGGACAAAGGGTTCGCGCTGCCCGAGGCACAAGGCAACTTCGTGTGGCTCCACACCGTCGAGCACACCGAACGGGTCGCTGCGGAATGCGTTGCCGCCGGCTTGATGGTGCGGCCCTATGTCTCGGGTGGCCCCTGGGACGGTGTTCGGGTGACCGTTGGTGAGCCAGAAGCAAATGCCCGCCTGCTGGACGTTGCTGACCGGTTAACTTGGTGACCTCTGGTTCACTTGGTCCGTGTCTTTCCATGTTCTGACCGTCTGCACCGGCAACATCTGCCGCTCACCAGCCGCTGAATTCCTGCTGCGGGAGGCCCTGGGCCCGACGGTCACTGTCACCAGTGCCGGCACGGGGGCTGTCGTCGATCACGGCGTTGAGGAGCAGATGGCCAAGCTGCTGCCCATGGACACCAGCAGTTTCCGGGCGCGCAACCTCACCGTGCAAATGGTCCGGGACGCCGACCTGATTCTCGGCATGACGCGATTCCACCGGGCTGCTGCCGTGGAGTTGCACCCTGCATCCGTCAGGCGCGCTTTCACCCTGCGGGAGTTCGCTCGCATCGTCAGCGTCATCGACGATGTCGAGGGTGGTTCACCGGCGACAACGCTGGCGGCCCTGACCCGTCGGGCCCCGGAACTGCGGGTGACCACCCGGGCTGAGGACCCCCTTGACGACGACATCGCCGATCCGTTCCAACTGGAGGATGCGGTGTTCGAGGCGTGTCACATTGAGATCGGCCAAGCCGTGGCCGCGATCGCTCAGGCAGTAGCCCGGGCGACCAACCCAGAGGCGGCCACGCCAACAGAGGCCGCCAACGCGACAGAAGCCGACAACACAGAACAACCCACGAAGCCAGGAAAATATGACTGGTGGACCAAGGAGGTGCGATGAGCGACCGTCTTTCCCTGTTCTCCGACGATCCCGATCTGGAACCCGAGAAGCCCGCAGGTCGTCCGCGAACCAAGCGCTCGGATCGCCGGAAGAAGCGCAAGCCACTGGTGATCGCCCTCGTCAGCATCCTGGTTTTGCTGCTGGGTGGCGGTCTGCTGGTGGGGTGGTATTTCCAGCGGATCGAGTCCGCTCTGTCCGGGATCGCGCGTGAGGACTTCATGCCGGGTTCGGGCGGGTCCGGTGGCGGATCGGGCACGAGCACCGCAACACCGCTGCCCACCCCCCTCGGCACGAACTATGTCCTGATGGGCAGCGACTCTCGTGGGCCGGACCAGGGGCGGTCGGACACCCTGATGGTCGCGCACGTGACTGCTGCGAAGGACAAGGTCTATCTGATCTCGTTCCCCCGCGACATGTGGGTCGATATTCCGGGTCGGGGCAAGGGCAAGATCAACTGGGCCTATGCGTTCGGCGGCCCCGAGCTCACCGTCCGCACGCTGAACCAACTGACCAAGGTCCCGATGGATCATGCGGCCGTGGTTGATTTCGAGGGCTTCATCCGTCTCACTGATGCCGTCGGCGGGGTCGAGGTGTTCAACAAGCGCACCTTCCGGGCCGGGCAGTACACGTTCCCAGCCGGCATGGTGGAGTTGCGCGGGGAGCGCGCGCTGGCGTATGTCCGAGAGCGTTACAACCTGCCCAACGGAGACCTCGATCGCGCGGAGAACCAGCGAGATGTCGTGCGGGCCATCATGGACAAGGTAGCCCGCCCTCAGGTGTTGGCGAATCCCATCGCCTTCGACGGGATCCTGAACCAGCTGTCGGGATCGATCAGGGTGGACCAGGGGCTCACCAACGAACGGATTAAGGAGACCGCAACCTCCATGCGCCTCCAGGGTGGACGCGACATCGTCAGCTTCCAGGCCCCCATGACGGGCTTCGGCTGGGCGGGTGACCAAGCGATCGCTGTGGTTGACGAGGAGCAGATGGCAGCTTTGGGCATGGCCATCCGCGAAGACAAACTGGACG
>JAUNUL010000081.1 GCA_030538175.1 Propionibacteriaceae bacterium
GCCGAACGGGAGCTGTCCGACCGCGTTGCCGCGGTCCAGGGGGACACCGGGACGCTGGCAGAGATCGTGCCAGCCGGCTCGGCCGATGCCGTCACGTTTCATCTGGTCATGGACCGCACCGAGGGAATGACCGAGGCACTCGTTGCCATCGCTACCACGCTCAAACCCGGTGGCCTGCTCAGCGTTGTCATCAATCAACGCCTGCCGCGGGTGTGGCAGCAGGCTGAGGCGGGGCACTTCACCGCCGCGCGCGAAGTGCTCCAGGACGCGGGGTTGCTCGACCGGTCCGCCTTGCTCGCGTTGTTGGCTGCCGGTGGCTGGGAAGTGCTCGCAGAGCATGGCGTCGGCGTGATCGCCGACCAGGTGCCCGAGGCGGCTGCCGAGGGACACGCGGACGAGTTGTTGGAGCTCGAGGCTGCTGCGGCGAGCCATCCGGCCTATCTCGAGTCGGCCGCCCGCCTGCATGTGCTCGCGACCCATCCCGGGGTCAACACCTCCGGCGTTGCTGCATCTGCCGTCGCATCGGGTGCTGCTGTCTCGGAGTCCGTCACGTCGAGTGCCGTCGCGTCTGAGGCGGTTCCGGGCGCCTCAGCCACCTGATCATGTCCCATGCCGCCGCCCACCATCCTGCATGTCGACATGGACGCCTTTTATGCGTCGGTGGAGTTGCGTCGGCGACCTGACCTGGTCGGCAAACCCGTTGTGATCGGGGGTGCCACCCGTGGTGTCGTCCTGTCGGCGACCTATCCCGCGCGTGCGCACGGAGTTTCCGGTGGCATGCCGATGACTCGAGCACGGCGGTTGTGTCCCGAGGCGGTCGTCCTGCCACCGGATTTCGATGCGTACGCCGAGACCTCGCGGGGGATCCGGGCCATCTTCGAATCGGTCACCGCGGTCGTGGAGACCGCCTCCATCGACGAGGCGTTCCTTGATGTCTCGGGAGCCCTCCATGGTGTCCGCGGTTCTGGGGCGGGCAGCCCTGCGGTGGTGCTCGGCGAGCTGATCCGGGCCAAGGTCCATGACGAACAGGGCATCACCTGTTCGGTCGGGATCGGGCCCACCAAGTTCGTGGCCAAACTCGCGTCGAATGCCGCGAAACCCGATGGGTTGCGTGAGGTCGTTCCGGCTGACGTCGTCCCGTTTCTCCACCAGCTGCCCGTCGAAGCGATGTGGGGGGTGGGGGAGGCGACCGCCGAGAAACTGCATCGGCTGGGGCTGCACCAGGTCGCAGACCTGGCGTACACACCGAAGGCCACCCTCCAACGCGCCTTCGGGATCCACCAGGGTGCCCACCTGCACGACCTTGCCTGGGGCCGCGATCCGCGACCGGTGATCGGTCGCCCACCCGAGCGCAGCGTGGGGTCGGAGGAGACCTTCGGGCGGGATACCGATGACGAACAGGTCGTCCGGCGCGAGCTGTTGCGGATGGCAGATCGCACTGCGTCCCGGATGCGGACCTCGGGAGTGCTGGGGCGGACCGTCGTGATCACCGTCCGGTTCGCGGACTATAGCCAGATCACCCGTTCGGGAACCATGCGAGGGCTCAGTGATTCCGGGGGCGAGATCCATGCCCAGGCATTGGCGCTGTGGGAGGCGCTCGGGCTGCAGCGGGCACGGATTCGCAAGGTCGGCGTACGCGTGACCGGCCTGGTGGATCGTTCGGATGCCCATGTGCAGCCGGAGTTGGGGGAGCCGGAGCATGGCTGGCGCGATGCCGAACAGGCGATGGATGCCGCGGTCGCAAAATTCGGTCCCCAGGCGGTGCGCAGGGCCTCGCTGACCAGTCCCAAACGACCGACTGGATGATCCATTTCCGGGCTGGGTTTTCTTGGACCCGGATAGAATCTACACTTGAGAAGTCGCTCTGGAGTGGGGCGCAAATCACATACGAACCGGGGGAGGTGGCGCGGGTGGCACTGTCCGATGAAGAACAGAAACTTCTGGAACAGATGGAGGCAGCGCTCGCGGCGGAAGACCCAAAGTTGGCTCACACGCTGCGCGGCACCAAGACCCCTCGAACGCTCCAGCGCAAGCGGGCTGCGGTCGCAGGTCTGGCATTCATCGCGGGGTGCGGCATGCTGCTGGCAGGCATGCGAGCCCACTGGGTCGTGTCAGTTGTCGGGTTTGTTGTCATGCTGATCGCCACCGTGATCGCGGTGACGGCCTATCGCAAGGTCGAACCAACCCAACACGGTCCTTCGAAGGTGCAGGCCGGCCAGCGGGCGGGGTCCAGCGACTCCTTCATGGACAAGATGGAAGAACGCTGGCGTCGACGCCAGGACGAGGGTTTCTGACCACATGTGAACTAAACGCCAAGGGGGATCCAGCCGGAGCTGGGTCCCCCTTGGTGCGTTTTGTCGCGACGGGTCAGGTGCTGCCGACGAGCCTGCTGCCCAATTGGGTCCACAGCGACCGTGGCCACCATGTCGCCACGAACTGATCCTGCCGCCGACTGCGGTCGGCGAGTCCCTTGCGGACCTGGTTGGTGATCGCCGTCAGGTCGGCATTGATCGGGTGGTGGGTGGAATAGCGCGCTCGTTCGACCATCAGCGACAGTGATGTCATGGCCTGGGCGGCGGAGTCGTCCAGATCGTGCGCCACCTGCGTCCCGATCGCCCGTGGTGAGCCGGCCGGCCAGCGTCCGCCATAGTCGATCACCGAGTCGCGCACCTCGGCCCAAGCGTTCTCCACCTGCTGGGCGGGTGAACCAACTCCGGAGAGGCGGCTGCTGCGACGTCGGCCACGCAGGAGCATCGGCAGGGAAGCGATGGCCGCCACGAGCGCGGCGATGCCAGCGGAGGTGCCGGCCACCTTCAGCATCTGCAGCCAGGCCGGTGCCTCTTCGGGGCTGGTCGGTGCTTCTGCTGGTGGCGGCACGGGGGCGGGGCTTTCCTCGGCGGGAGGTGCTTCCACAGGGGGCTGGGTCGGCTCCGGGCCTTCGGAACCGGCATTGCTGGAGCCTGATACGACCGTCCATGGCGGTGCCGTGGCGATCGTGGGCGTCGGTTCGAACCGCACCCAGCCATAGCCCTCGAACCACAGTTCGGGCCACGCATGCATGTCGCGGATCGACACGCTCCAGTCGGTGCCCTGACGTTCACCGGGCAGGAACCCGACTGCTACCCGGGACGGGATGCCGGCGACGCGCGCCATGGCCGCCATGGAGCCGGCGAACTGCTCGCAATAGCCCTTCTTGTCCTTGAACAGGAAGTTCTGCAACGCCTCATAGCCCGAACCCGGCAGTGGCTCGGTGGAATAGGTGAAACCACCCTCGTTGCGCAGATAGTTCTGGATCGCCGCTGCCTGCAAGGCAGGTGCATCGATGCCTCGGGTGATCTGCAGCGTCAGGTTGACGATGTCATCGGGAATGTCCTGGGGAATCGGCACCGTCAGCTGACTATCGGGTGGGTTGCCGGTGGCCATCGCCCGGGACAGTCCGGGCCCGTCGGGTTTGATGTCGATGCTGCGGACTGAATATTCGAGGTCGCGGATCGCGTCCTGATAGTTCTCGCCCGTGGCCAGCATGATCAGGGAATCCCGGTCGTACGCCCACTGGCCATTCGCTGACACCGAGCTCGGGGCGAACGGCAACGGCAGATATTGCGAACGGAAGTCCGTGACCCGAATCGTGGTGTTGCGCTGCACTTCGCCTGACTGTGCGCGGTGACCCGGTGGGGGCGGCAGGGACGTGCCGGTGGTCAGTTGCATGCCGGCGTTCTGCCAACCGGTTGAGTTGAACACGGGCAAGGACGCCATGCGCAGATAGACCCCGTCCGGTTGGTCCGTCGTGTAGCGCATGACCACCCGGTTGGTCGGCTGGTTCAGGTTGCGGCGCAGATCGAGCGTCGGGTCGGCCATCTGGAGCGGCCCGTCGTCACCCCGCGGCTTGGTCAATCCCCAGCCCTGGGAGGTGAGCGTCGGCACGACCATCCCGAGTGCGAGCGTGAGCACGATGGCTGGTACGCCGACCAGCAGGGCCATGCGCAACGCCAGGGGCGTGGAGCCGCGGTCATGCTGGCTCCGCCGCACCCCGCGGGGCCAGCGCTCGGAGGTGTTGATCCCCTCGGCCAGAAGGATCAGCAGATAGCCCACCGCGATGGCGAGGAAGCACCACCAGGGCACCTCATCACGCAGCGCCAGCGCCGGCACCAGGAACAGAGAGGCGAGGGGGGCCAACGACCACATGGGTCGGTCGATTCCCTGGACCATCACATCGGTCAGGATCATGATCACGCCAACAGCGGTCACGAACAGCAGGCGAACGCCCGGGTGGGGTTCCATGGGCGCCGACTGGGTCTGCAGGTGCTGGGTTGCCTCACGGAAGAGCGCGACGAACCGGGTGAAGGGGTTGCCATCCTCGCCGCCCAATCCCAGTGACACCGCGAACGCGAAGCCGACGAGGGCGAAAGCCTGGAAACCGATGACCGCGAGATCGCCGAGCCGGAACCGACGCAGGACCAGCGAGATCCCACCCAGGATGAGCACCAACACCGAGGACAGCGCCAGATAGCCAGCGTCCTGGGTCAGCGGCAGCAGGGTGATGCTCGCCAACAGCACCGCGACGGTGACCGCGATGGTGAACCGGTCGGAGACCAACAGCCCGGACTTCTCATCATTGACGGCCATCAGTTGATATCCCCCAAGCGTTCGAGTGACTTCCAGGCGTCCGCAATCGCGGTCACCCGTGTCACCTCGGCGACCCGCCACATCTGGTTGCGCAGCATCTGGACTGCAACCTGATGCTTCTCTTTCATCTCGTCGTCGGCGCGCTGGCTGCGGGTGACGAAGGTGTCCACGTCGATGACAACGGCCAGTCCTTGTGAGCGGTTGCGTCGTGTTCGGATGAGCGCCTCGGCATCCTCCGTGGTCAGCCGGCCGGTCACCGCGACGAGCAGTCGCCCCTGCCGGTTGATCAGCGGGGAGTCCAGGGCCTGCGACAAGCGTTCGGTCGGCACGGGCTGGGTATCGGTGAAACAGTGCAGAATGTGCTGCCGGCTGGTGCTGAAGGTCCGGTCCATGTCCATCGGCAGCATCGGCCCGGTGCCGTCATAGAGGTCGACGGTGAACCCGTTTTCGAGGAAGTGCAGCGCAATCGACGCCGCACAGGACACGGCGTACTCGAAACTGGATTCCCGACCCGGCCCGCCGTGGGCGATCGCCCGGGAGTCGAGGACGAGCGTGACGCTGGGATCCCAGGCCTGTTCCTCTCGCCGCACCATCAGCTCGCCGCGTCGTGCGGTCGAGCGCCAGTGGATCCGCCGGACATCATCGCCCTGGCGGTATTCCCGGATGAGGACGTCATCCGAACCGATCACGCCCAGGCGCTGTGGGCGGGTCTCGCCGGAGGAACCGCCGCCGGACACATTGCTCATCGTGCCGAGCTGGTGGATGCGGGGGGTGACCAGCATTTCGGAGGTCGCAGTGAACTGTCGGTCGAACTTGACCAGGTTGAAGGCGTCCCGGGAGCGGACCAGCAGGGGGCCGATCTGATAGCGACCGCGCTGGCGGCCCTCGAGGGGATAGCTGACCTCACGACGCCAGGCGCCCGAGACGTTGTTCACCCCGAAGCGTGGGCGACGACCGAGCGAGGCCGGCACGTGCTCCTCGAACAGCAGCAGGCCGGCAGGCAGGTTGCCACGCTTCTCCAACACCAGCGTCGCTTCCATCGTCTCGCCGATGGGCAGCTCGCTGTGGGCGAACCCACGTTCACAGGTCAGGCGGAGTTTGGTGCGCGCGATGAACAGCAGGGCAACCAACGGCATGAGGATGAGCAACAGCCCGATCCACAACACATCGCGCTGGCCCAGCAACATGCTGATGATCACGGTCGCCAAACCACCCGCGAGCAGCATTTTGCCGCGGGGGGTCAGCAGGCTCCAGGGATTGCGTCTCACCAGCTCGATCCGTCTCTGCTCACTTGTCGCTCACTTCTCGGCTTCCGATCACTTGTCGGGCACGGGCACCGAGCGGACGATGGAGTCGATGATGTCCGCCACCGAGTGACGCGCGAGTTGTGCCTCGGTTGACGGCAGGACGCGATGGGACAGCACTGCACCGGCGAGCGCGGCGATGTCGTCCGGGCTGACATAGTCACGGCCGGCCATCGCGGCGTACGCCCGGGAGGCGCGCAGCAGCTGCAGCGACGACCGCGGGGACGCGCCCAGGCGCAGATCGGGGGAGTTTCGGGTGGCCGTCACGATCGCCACCAGATATTCCTTGATCGCCGGGGCAACTTAGACCTGCTTGACGGCCTGGATCAGGCCCATGATCGTCGCGGCGTCGGTGACCGGCTGGAGCGATCCCAGCGGGTCGAACGAGCCGTGGTGATCCAACATGTCCATTTCGGCGCTCTTGGCGGGATAGCCCATGGTGATGCGGGCGGTGAAGCGGTCGCGCTGGGCCTCGGGGAGGGGATAGGTGCCCTCCATCTCGATCGGGTTCTGGGTGGCGACGACCATGAACGGGAGCTCGAGTTCATAGGTCACGCCGTCGACCGACACCTGACGTTCTTCCATGGACTCCAGCAGCGCGGACTGGGTCTTGGGTGAGGCGCGGTTGATCTCGTCGCCGACGACGATGTTCGCGAACACGCCACCGGGCTTGAACTCGAAGTCGCGACGCTCCTGGTTATAGACCGAGACGCCAGTGATATCGGACGGCAGCAGGTCAGGGGTGAACTGGATGCGTCGCACGGAGCACGCGATCGAGCGGCCAATGGCCTTGGCGAGCATCGTCTTGCCGACGCCCGGCACGTCCTCCAGCAGCAGATGGCCCTCAGCCAGCAGGACGACCAACGCGATGTCGACCGGCTCACGCTTGCCCTCGATGACGGATTCGATGGCGCCGCGGACCTTGCCCATGATCTCGACGACGTCCTCGACGCCGAACTGGCGCGACGGTCCGGTCGCTCTGCGGCCGATAATCGGGTTCGAACCGGTCAGCGGACCGTCGCGGGTCTCGTCGTTGTAGGAGCTCAACTCGTCCTCCGTCGTTAGCGAACTTCGTCACCGCTCCACAGAGCTCCACCCGGCGTGGTGCCGGGCGGGGGTGGGTGGACCCGGTGAGGCCCGCCCCCGGTCGTGCCACAGATGATTGCCTGTCGGCACGCGCCGCAGGCGCCCGGTTGACCACCTTACGCGGTTCGCGCCGTCAGATCATCGTCGCCGGGGATTGGCGGATCCATGTCGCACGTGGAGGCGCCTGTCCCGCATGTCGCGGTCAAGCCCTGCAGCGTCGTTCGCGTACGCCAGCCTGGTTCGCCCCAGACGCCGCGCCGAGAGTGCGTTCTGCTCCACATCCCTCCACACCACTTTCCGGAGAACACCCCCACGTCCCTCCAGGCCACTTCCGCAGAACACCTCCACTTCCCTCCCCGGAGGGCGCCTGGGCGCCTGAATCCCCGGTGATCCGCGCGTGCGCCGCTCCCGCGCTCCTCCTGGCTCCCCATCGCCCCACTTTTTCCTCCACTTCCCTCCACCACGCCACGAACCGCGCCATACGGGGGTTTGCGCGCGAAATCGACGAACTCTTGGGCGCGTCGGGGAGCGCTGTGGTGGCATGTGGGGCGGAAAGTGGAGTAATGTGGAGCCAAGTGGAGCGAAATGGTTCCGGCTCGATGAGCTGAGGAGGTGGCCCAGATGTTCCTGGGAACCCACTTTCCGAAGCTTGACGACAAGGGCCGTTTCTTTCTGCCGGCGAAATTCCGCGAGGAGCTCGCTGAGGGATTGGTGATCAGCCCGGGCCAAGAGCGCTGTCTGACCATCTGGACCTTGTCGGCTTTTCAGGAGTTCGCCCGTTCGGTGTCAGGCCCCTCAACGCTGAAACACGTGCGGGATTTCCAGCGCATGCTGGCCGCGAATGCTTCGGATGAGGTGCCGGACAAGCAGGGACGCATCACGATCCCCGCCCGGCTTCGCGACTATGCGGGGCTGCAGGGGGAGATTGCGGTCGTCGGTGCTTTCGATCGGGTTGAAGTGTGGAACCCGGAGGCCTGGGAGCAATACCAGGCAGTCCAGGAGCCCGATTTCGTCGACATGGACAACATCCCGGGTCAGGGTTCGTGACCTGCTCCGGGCCTCGTGCATCGAGGTTTCGGCCCGAGAGGCGGGTCGACTGGCGCACCTTCCCCGGTGCCAGACGACACTTCCCAACGCCTCTCGGTCCGAAACCCCGGTGCACGATCAAATTCCAGCCAGCTTGTGGGCCTGCGCCCGCGCGCCGGTGAAACCACTCGAAGCGCAAGGAGGGGCGCGGATGAGCGAACAGCAGCCCGCGCGGCACGTGCCCGTGATGCTGTCGCGGATCGTTGATCTGCTGGCGCCGGCCCTCACCGCACCCGGCTCTGTCCACGTCGATTGCACCCTCGGGCTCGGCGGTCACGCCGAAGCGATCCTCACCCGCTGTCCCGAAGCGCGGCTGATCGGCATCGATCGGGATCCCCAGGCGCTGGCGTACGCGAAAGAGCGCCTCGCTCCGTTCGCCGACCGGGTGACCCTCGTGGCGGCTGTCTATGACGAGTTGCCGCAGGTTCTGGCCGACCTGGGGACGCCGCGGGTCCAATCCATCCTCGCCGACCTCGGGCTGTCGTCCCTCCAGATCGACCGGGCCGACCGCGGCTTCGCGTACGCGGTGGACGCGCCCCTCGACATGCGGATGGATGGCTCGCAGCCGCTGACGGCCGCCGCAGTGGTGAATACCTATTCCGCTGCGGACCTGCAACGGATCCTCAGCCGATTCGGGGAGGAGCGGTTCGCACCCCGGGTCGCCCGCGCGATCGTCACGGCCCGCGAGGTGGAGCCGTTCACGACGTCTGCGCGGCTGGTGTCTGTCGTCGCTGACGCGATCCCGATGGCTGCGCGCAAGACCGGGGGTCATCCCGCGAAGCGCACCTTCCAGGCATTGCGGATCGAGGTCAACCGCGAGCTCGCCGCGCTGGATGGACTGTTGCCCGCGGCCGTGGCCGCGCTGGCCCTCGGCGGTCGGCTGGTGGTCCTGTCCTATCACTCCCTGGAGGACCGGGCCGTCAAGAACGTCCTGCGGGTGGCGTCGGAGGACCGCGCACCCCGCGGGCTCCCGGTCGTCCCGCCGGGCTTCGGCCCGGAGCTCGCCCTGCTCACCCGGGGCGCGGAGAAGCCCTCCGCTGAAGAGATCAGCACCAACCCACGCGCAGCCTCCGCCCGGCTGCGTGCCGCCGAAAGGATTGAGGACGTCGCATGAGCGCAGTGCCCGTGGTCACCCCCACCATCCCTCGGCCCGGCACGTCGGCCGCCCCGAAGCAGCGGTGGCTGCGGCTGGTGCCCCAACCGAGGGCCCGCATGGCCAGGTTGCCGTTCCTGACGCTGCTGATCGTCATGGTGGCCGCAGGAATGGTCGGATTGCTGTTGCTGAACACGTCCCTGCAGAACCAAGCCTTCCAAGCGAGCCAGCTGCGACGGCAGGCAGCGGAGATGTCCTATGCGGTCGGCGAGCTGGAGGGCCTGTTGACCGAAGCGGAGTCCACCCGGGAACTGAGCCGCAAGGCCACCGCGCTGGGGATGCGGCCGAACCGCGATATCGCCTTCGTTGAGGTCCCGACCGGCGTGATCTCGGGCGAGCCCCGGGCCTCCGATGGTCTGTATCTGCCCAGCGCCCTGACCCGCACCCCCGAGGAAGTGGCCAAGGAACGCGCCGACCAGGCCATGAAGCGGTCGGCCAACCGCCGCACCGACGAACAGGCCGCCCTGCAGAAGAACCGACAGCGCATCATCGATGCGCGCGCCAAGGAACTCGAACAGCGCCGCCTGGCTGCCGAGGAGAAGCTCGCAGCCGAGCGGGCCGCCGCTGCCCAGGCCGGGGCGCCGGCTGCTGCGGGTCAGACGGAGGGTACGCAGACTGCGCCGGCCCAGCCGGGGTCCGCGCCCGCTGGGGCCGCGCAGAACCAGGCAC
>JAUNUL010000082.1:0-2048 GCA_030538175.1 Propionibacteriaceae bacterium
CTCGACGACCGAGGCGCCAATATTCGTCACCGGCTCGGGGGAGGTGTTGATGGCCATCCGAAGTGACGCCTTCACCACGTGCGATATCAACGCGGTGACGCCACCGACCGCGGCGAGGCCGACGGTCATCAGATCGCCTTGGGCGCCCGCGAACAGCGCACCGATCGTCGCCCCCGCCACCGGGCGCAGGATGGTGGAGAGCCCGTCCCAGATGGTGTCGACATATGGAATCTTGTCCGCGAAGAACTCGATCAGGGCCAGCACCCCGGCGATGATCAACACGTCGGTGCGTTGGAGGCCTTCCGGCACCGCATCCAGTCCGGCGAACCGGCCGAGCAAACCCAACGCCAGCACGGTGGCATAGGCATTCAGCCCCGAGGCCCAGCCCGACGTGAAGGCCAACGGCAAGACTTCCATGGCCGAAGATTAGCCTCGCCCCGACCGGTGCTCGCGGCAGCAGGCACCCACGACGCGACCCTGTTGCTTGCGCGTTGGACGGGATAGGGTGCTCAAACAAACGTGCTCCGGGGTCGGTGTAATTCCGAACCGGCGGTGATAGTCCGCGACCCGAACGCACTTCAGTCGGCACCGATGCTCCCTAGGGGAATCGACCGCCGCTGAGGCCGCGTTCGGTTGACCTGGTGGAATTCCGGGACCGACGGTGAAAGTCCGGATGGGAGGCAGCACGAGCCGGTGGTTCGCGCGACCCGCAAGGTCGTTGAACCATCGGCCGGCGTCAGCGTCGGTGATCGGCATCAGCGATCCCCGGGGTCGCCGCGTTCGCGCGCGGTGGCATCCCTGTGGTCGTTGATTCCGTGGTTGCCGCGCATGCCCACCCGCCCCGGAGTTCGCACTGGCGAACGGAGGGCGACGATGCAACGGAGAAGGGCCGACCAGCTGTGGGCTGAGTCCTCCCTGTCATCGGTCGACTCGGCCACGTCCCCACCGTCGTCGGCAGACTCGGCCGCATCCCTGTCATCGGTCGACCGTGATCACCTCGACCGGGCGCTCGATCTGGCCGCACACGGGCCGGCGGCTGATCCCAACCCGCGGGTCGGTGCGGTCATCGTCGATCTCGCCGGTCACGTGGTTGGGGAGGGCTGGCATCAGGGTGCGGGCACGGACCACGCCGAGGTCATGGCGCTCGTCGCGGCGGGGGAACGGGCGCGGGGCGGGACGGCGTACGTCACCCTCGAGCCCTGTCGCCACCATGGCCGCACCGGTCCGTGCACGCAGGCCCTGCTCGGCGCTGGCATCGACCGGGTCGTGTTCGCGTACGCCGACCCCAGCCCCGACGCCGGGAGTGGTGCCACGGAACTGACCGCAGCGGGGGTGACCGTCCATGCGCTCCCGCCGGAGGACCCTCTCGCCGGGCAGGCCGCGGAACTGGTCGAGGCGTGGTCGTTCGCGATCCGCCACGGCCGACCACGGGTGGTGTGGAAGACCGCCACAACGCTCGACGGGCGCAGCGCCGCAGCTGACGGCACCAGCCAGTGGATCACCGCGCCCGCCACCCGGGCCCGCGGACATCAGCTGCGGGCGGAGTGTGGGGCGATTCTCGTCGGCACAGGGACGGCGCTCGCCGACGATCCCGCCCTCACCGTCCGACTGGGTCAGGACGCCACCCGAATCGGCCTGGACGGTTCGAGGCCCGCTGGCTCACCTGGCCCGGGGGAAGCACTGTCGTATCACCGGCCGCTGCGAGTGGTCCTGGGCGAGCGCGACCTGCCGCCGAACGCGACCTTGCGGGATGACGCCGCGCCGACCCTTCTCTTGCGCCACCGCGACCCCGCCCGGGCACTCGTCGACCTGCACACCCGCGGCGTACGCCAAGTCCTCCTCGAGGGTGGACCCACCCTTGCCGCGGCCTTCCTGCGAGACGGGCTCGTCGATCGGGTGGTGCTGCACCTCGCCCCGCTGCTGCTTGGTGCCGGGCGCACCCTCGGCGACTTCGGCGTGGACACCCTCAGTGGTGCCCACCGCCTCACCATCAGATCCGTGGAGCACCTCGACCCCGACGTCATCGTCATCGCTGATGTCCACCCATC
>JAUNUL010000082.1:2058-5194 GCA_030538175.1 Propionibacteriaceae bacterium
ACCTGATTCCGTCACCCCACCCGATTCCGCCACCAACTGAATACGCCACACCACAAGGAGAAAACTGATGTTCACCGGCATTGTCGAAGAGCTCGGAGAGGTCAGGGAACTGACCACCGGCGCTGAGTCGGCCACCCTCACCGTCCATGGCCCGACCGTTGTCTCGGACGCCGGACACGGCGCCTCGATCAGTGTCAACGGCGTCTGCCTGACCGTCGTCACGCATGACGCGGATTCCTTTACCGTCGACGTGATGGCCAGCACCCTCGAACGGTCCAGCCTCGGCGCGCTCCGCGTGGGGGATCGCGTCAACCTGGAGCGGGCGATGCGCGCCGACGGTCGCTTCGGTGGACACATCGTCCAGGGTCACGTGGACGCCGCCACCAAGATTCTGTCTCGCACCCCGGGGGAGAACTGGGAGGTGGTGCGGATCGCGCTGCCGGAGAGCCTCGCGCGTTACGTCGTCGACAAGGGCTCGATCGCGGTCGACGGGGTATCCCTCACCGTCTCCGCTCTTGGCCGCGCCGATGACGACTCCGTCTATTTCGAGGTATCGCTCATCCCCACCACGCTCGACCTGACCACGCTCGGCCACAAACAGCCCGGTGAGCGGGTCAACCTCGAGGTGGACGTGCTGGCGAAGTACGTCGAGCGACTCGTCGGACCGGAGGTCGTCCGATGACATTTTCTGCCATCCCTGAGGCCCTGCGTGCGTTGCGCGAGGGACGCCCTGTGCTCGTTCTCGACGACGCCGATCGCGAGAACGAAGGCGATGTCGTCCTCGCCGCCGAGACCCTGACCGATGACTGGCTGGCGTGGACGATCCGGCATACGTCCGGCTATCTGTGTGCGCCGATGCCCGATGAGACCGCCGACGCGCTCGCGCTGCCGCTGATGGTGGCGACGAACGAGGATGCGCTGCGGACCGCGTACACCATCACCTGTGACGCAGCGACTGGCATCACCACCGGCATCAGCGCCGCCGATCGGGCGCGGACCCTGCGGGTGCTGGCCGACACGACCGCTGGGCCCGCGGACCTGATCCGACCGGGGCACGTGGTGCCGCTGCGTGCTCGGGCCGGAGGTGTGTTCACTCGGCGGGGCCACACGGAGGCGGCGGTGGATCTGTGTCGCTTGGCCGGGCTGGCTCCCGTCGGGGCCATCGCGGAACTTGTCGCCGACGACGGGACGATGCTGCGCACGGCCGGCGTACTCGCCCTCGGAGCTGAGCACGACGTGCCGGTCGTCACGATCGCCGACCTGGTCGCGTGGCGGGACCGGCATGATCGCGTGCGCCGTGGCGCGACCGGTGCGCTGCCGACCCGATATGGGTCATTCACCGCGACCACGTACGCCGACCTGCGCACCGGTGCCGAACATCTGGTGGTGCTGTCGCCGCACGGGCTGGCCCCGCAGGGGCTGGCTGGGTGCGTGGAAGCTGCGGAACCCGTTGTCCGAGTGCACTCGGAGTGCCTGACCGGGGACGCCTTCGGGTCGGCCCGCTGTGACTGCGGTGCCCAACTCGATGCTGCCCTCGCTCGCCTCGCCGACGGTCCCGGGGCGGTGATCTATCTCCGCGGTCACGAGGGCCGCGGGGTCGGGCTGGCCAACAAGATCGCCGCGTACGAATGCCAGGACGGCGGCTTGGACACGATCGATGCCCAGTCCGCGTTGGGGCTACCGGTGGATTCCCGGGAGTACGGTGCAGCGATCGCGATCCTCGATGACCTGCGCGTGACAACGCTGCGGTTGCTCACCAACAACCCGGCGAAAGTCGCTGCTCTGATCGACGGCGGGCTGGCCGTCACGCGTATGCCGAGCCACGTCGGGGTGACCCCGGAGAACCGCGACTACCTCGACACCAAACGCGACCGGCTCGGCCACCTCCTGGAGAATCCGCGGCCCTGCATTGATGTCGAGGACTCGCAGCCCCAACGGCACCCCGCCGCGTTCGCCACTGCTGGAGCCACCGGCCGGAACGGAGCCTGATATGGCAGGACATGGTGCACCGGAGTTGGCGCCGTCGGGGGAGGGCCTGCGGGTGGCAGTCATCGCAGCGAGCTGGCACACGGTGGTGATGGACGGGCTGCTCGCGGGGGCGCATCGGGCGCTGACCGAGGCGGGCGTGACGGAGGTCACCGAGGTCCGCGTGCCCGGTTCGTTCGAGCTCCCGGTCGCGGCAGCCCGGCTGGCGCCCGGTCACGATGCGCTGATCGCGCTGGGCGTGGTGATCCGGGGTGGCACGCCGCATTTCGACTATGTGTGCGGAGCCGCCACCCAGGGCCTGACGGACGTCAGCGTGCAGACCGGTGTGCCGGTCGGATTCGGCGTCCTCACCTGCGACAACGAGGAGCAGGCCCTTGACCGGGCCGGGCTTCCAGGGTCGGCGGAGGACAAGGGCCATGAGGCAGCCACCGCGGCCGTCGCGACGGCGGTCACGTTGCGGGACTCGGCACCGCCGACGGTGCCCGGTGTGTGACTTTCGCGTCGGACCTCTTCCGCAACTTTTCGTCGTGGACCCGATCTGCCGACGGCCGTGACAGGGGCATTCGGCGACTGTCGGTGGAGGTCGGTGTCGTTTTGTTGCGGGACGTCGTGGCGCGAGGTCGAGTTTGGCCTCTCGGGGTGCGCGTGACGCGCATTTCTCCACAGGGCGTCAGCCTGAGTGGGACTCCAGGAACCGATAGACCTCGGTGTCGTCGACGCCCGGGAAAGCACCGGGCGGCAGCGCAGCCAGCAGGTGCGAGTGCGCACGGGCGGACGGCCAAGCCCGGCCGGCCCATGCCTCCGCCAGCCCGCGGGGTGGACGCCGGCAGCAGCTCTCGTCCGGGCAACCTGACTTGGTCCGCTCGCGGGTGTCGCGGCCCCGGAACCATTTGGCCTGGACATAGGGGATGCCGATGCTGGTCGAGAACGTGCCCGACGGGCTCGACTCGACCCGGGCGGTGCACCAGAAGGTGCCGACGGGAGTGTCGGTGTATTGGTTGAACGCGTTGAATTTGTCCTCGACGTCGAACACCTGCCGAGAGGTCCAATAGCGGCAGACCGGCTGGCCCTCGATCGCACCGGTGTGGTCGGTGGGGAAGGCGACCCCGTCGTTCTCGTAGGCCTTGTAGATGATTCCCGACTCGTGCAC
>JAUNUL010000082.1:5204-9920 GCA_030538175.1 Propionibacteriaceae bacterium
CGAGGTTGGTGAACCGGTGGGCGGCGGACTCATAGGACACCGCGAATCGGTCACGCAGGTCCTCGACGGCAAGCTGCTTGTCCTGCTTGGCCTTGCGCAGGAATTCCACGGTCGTCGACTCGGGCATCAGCAGGGCTGCAGCCAGATAGTTGGTTTCAACCCGCTGCCGCAGGAACTCGCCATAGTTGCGGGGCGTGCTGTGCTCCAGGACGTAGTGCCCGAGTGCCTGCAGCAGCACCGAGCGAGGATCGTGGTCGCCCGGGGACTGCGGCAGATAGATCCGCATCTGCTTCAGATCGGTCACCGAGCGAGTTGAGTGCGGCAGATCCGAGAAGTGGTGGAGTGTGAACCACAGGTGGGCCGTGATCGCGGAGATCTCGTGCTGGGAGACCGGGCCGCGCTGATAACCCACCTTCTTCAACAGCTCACCGGCTGCGATCTCGAGCTCGGCGAAGTGGTTGTCCCGTTCCTTCATCATGGCCCGCAACTCGACGTTGGCCCGGCGGGCTTCTTCCGGGGTTGCGATGTGTTCCTCGGCGCTGCGCGCCAGCTCCCGGTGCAGGGCAACGAGTGTTTCGAGCACGTCCATGGGCATGCGGGGCGAGATCCGAGCGGTGGGCAGTCCGCGTTGTTGCGCCAGAGGCGAGGCCATCGCGCGTTCCAGCTCGATCTCCAACTGGGCCCGGCGGCTCGGGACCTCAGAGGCCAGGTCGGCCATCGATGCCTGATAGCAGGTGGCCAGCTTCTGCAGCGTCGAGACCTTGGCCTCGCGTTTGCCGTTTTCGAGCAGGGAAAGCTGGGAGACGGCGATGCCGGTCGCATCCGCTACCTGCGAAAGGGTCAGCCGGCGTTCTTTGCGCAGGTGACGCAGGCGTCGGCCCAGAGCAAAACTGTCGAAAACAGGCGCTGACACGGGGGTTAACGGCGTTCGCTGCCACTCGGATTGGGTCACTTTTGCAGATTAGTGAAATTCTGCATTTTTTTCATCATGAAACTCAGTTTTTCGTGCCGATCTTGGCGCAATGTGTACACATCAGCCCGTCCGCAGCGATGTGGACACAGGAACACGACAGGAGTCGAATATGACTGAGCCGTTGAGCGCCGCAGAGATCCAGAAGGAATGGGACACCAACCCCCGCTGGGCCGGCGTGAAGCGCGACTACACCGCGGAAGAAGTTGTCAAGCTCCGCGGCAGCGTGCAGGAGGAGCACACCCTCGCCCGCCGTGGCTCCGAGCGTCTGTGGGACAAGCTCCACAGCGAGCCCTTCGTCAACTCCCTTGGCGCCCTCACCGGCAACATGGCCGTGCAGCAGGTCAAGGCTGGCCTCCAGGCCATCTATCTGTCCGGCTGGCAGGTCGCCGGTGACGCCAACCTCTCGGGTCACACCTATCCCGACCAGTCGCTGTACCCCGCCAACTCGGTCCCGGCCGTCGTTCGCCGCATCAACAACGCTCTGCTGCGCGCCGACCAGATCGAGCACCTCGAGGGCGAGAAGTCCGTTGAGGACTGGCTCGTTCCGATCGTTGCCGACGCCGAGGCCGGCTTCGGTGGCCCGCTGAACGCCTACGAGCTCATGAAGGCCATGATCGCTGCCGGCGCGTCCGGTGTGCACTGGGAAGACCAGCTCGCTTCCGAGAAGAAGTGCGGCCACCTCGGTGGCAAGGTCCTCATTCCGACCAAGCAGCACGAGCGCACCCTGAACGCCGCCCGTCTGGCCGCTGACGTCGCCGGTGTTCCGTCGATCGTCATCGCCCGCACCGACGCCGAGGCCGCGACCCTCATCACCTCCGATGTGGACGAGCGCGACCACGAGTTCATCACCGGTGAGCGCACCTCCGAAGGCTTCTACAAGGTCAAGAACGGCCTCGAGCCCTCGATCGCCCGCTCGCTGGCGTACGCCGAGTACGCCGACCTGCTGTGGATGGAGACCGGCACCCCGGATCTCGAGCAGGCCAAGATCTTCGCCGAGGCCATCAAGGCAAAGTTCCCGGATCAGATGCTGGCGTACAACTGCTCGCCGTCGTTCAACTGGAAGAAGCACCTGGACGACGACACCATCGCCAAGTTCCAGCGCGAGCTGGGCGCGATGGGCTACAAGTTCCAGTTCATCACCCTCGCCGGCTTCCACATGCTCAACTACGGCATGTTCAATCTCGCCCACGGCTATGCCCGCGAGAACATGACCGCCTATGTGAAGCTCCAGGAAGAGGAGTTCGCGGCGGAGGAGCGCGGCTACACCGCTACCCGCCACCAGCGCGAGGTCGGCACCGGCTACTTCGATGCCATCGCCACCACGCTGAACCCGGATTCGTCCACCACCGCTCTCGCCGACTCCACCGAGGCCGAGCAGTTCTGATCGAATCCCCCCCCGTCAGGCATCCTCGGCCCGCATTGGATGACTGACCGCACAACCTCATAGACACCGATCCCGCCTCGAGGGCTGACGAGGCGGGATCGGCTATTTCCCGGCGAGATCCGCTGGGCGGATCGGCTTGGTGCCGAGACCGCCGGCCGGCCAGCGATGGTGTGCGATGAATCAGCTGCGTGGAGACTGGCGCACCTGCTCCAGTCGAACGAGCAGCCGGTCGCGATCCAGTGAGGCGAGGTTGGCCGACTCGATGGACTCGGCCAGGGCTGCCAGCTGTCGGTCGATCTCGGCGGCGACCTCGTCGCTGCCGCAGCGGCGCACGGCCTCGCCGAGGTCCGTCATCGCCGCGACGACCGACGGTGCGGTGGCGACCCACGGGCGCAGTTCGTCGAAGGCCTGCTGCACCAAGTCCGCGTGGCTGACGACGGGCACGACCAGGATCGGTGTGTTGGCTGTGGAGTCGGGAAGTACGCCAGGCCACGGTTCCGGACGCGTCAGCACATCACACAACGCCGTCGTCAGCTCATGCACCGCATTCACTGCCGTATAGGGGTCATTGGTGCCCGGGGACATCGCCCGCACCCCGATCTCAATCAGCCGCGACAGGCAGAAGCGGATGTCCTGTTCCGGTGTGCGCGCACGCTGGATGTCCACCCCGGCGTGGACCTGCTTGGCCAGCTCGTCGGCCTTGTTCGCGGCGACGCGGTCAATCGTGGCCAGGGGCGTACCCGTCAGGACGTGATCGCCCGGGCGCACCAACAGCACGATGGGGCTACCCGACGACAAGGCTGCCGATCGCAGGCTAGCGGCGTACACCTGCGCGACGAAGCCTGATGCGGTCGCCCGGACCTCGAAGCGCTCATTGAGGGGAACAGCCGTCTTCCTTGTCGACAGCTCGGGCCGGTTCGAGGGATAGAGCCGGTCGATGGCCCGAGCGAGGTCCCGGCGGGTGGCGCCGGTCAGGGTCGATACCTCGATCGAGGTGGCGATGTGGTGGATGAAATAGATGAGCAGCGCGACGTCAACCACGGCCAGCAGCAGTGTGAAGTTGACCGCGAGCTGGGGCACGAATGCCTCCACGCCGATCGCCTCGTTGCTGGCGTGAATGTGACGCAGCACCATCAGGGCATAGGCGAAGGTGGCACCGAACATGCCCAGCACGGTCTGATTGCCGCGGTCGGCCATGAAGTTGCGGACCAACCGCGGGCCGTACGTCGAGCTGGCCGTCGCGATGACCGAGATCGTGATCGAGAACGCCGTGCCGGCGACGCCGAACACGGCCGTGCCGACGGTGGTCACCATGGCGCTCGCGCCGGTCGGTCCGCTCACGAACAGCAGGTTCGTCAGCCAATCCGGCAGGACATCGGGAAACTCGCTGCGGTCCAGGGCCGCCAGCCCTTCGCCGAGAATCAGCCCAAGGACGATGAGGATCGCCGGAATGAACCAGATGCGTGTCGGCAACGCCTTGAGACGTGTGAGGAACCCTTCCACCGCCAGCCCCCTTTGAGTCGACTTGTCACTCTAGGGCGCAGGGCCGGGATGTCAGGTCCCTAGCCGGATCAGGTCCCGAGGTGATGGACCGCGGCGCGGGCCCACTGGCCGACACCGATGAGGGTGGCCGAGGCGGCACCGCACCAGTCGCCATAGCCGACCAGGAACAGCCCGGGAACGTCTGGGACGCGGGGTCCGTCGGTCACGATTCGGCCGTTTCGGCGCGGGAGATCAAGGCCGTTGAGGTGGTTGAGCGCCGGGCGGAAGCCGGTGCACCACACGACGTCGTCGATGGTTTGCTCGGTGCCGTTGGCAAACACGATCCCGGTGTCGGTGAACCGTTCGAACATCCGCACGGCATGGAGGTGGCCCGCGTCACGGGCAGCCTTCACCGGTGGCAGGACCACGATGTCGCCCAGCGCGGAGATCGGCGTGCCGTTGCCCTGGACCCGCGCCGACGCGATCTGGAACAGCTCCCGGCCATCCAGGTGATCGGGCAGATAGCGCAGCGGGCCGAGCGTGCACCAGGTCAGGTCCGTGGTCCAGGACAGCTCGGCGGCGATCTGGGCGCCCGAGTTCGCGCCGCCGACGACCAGGACGCGCCGGCCGGCGTACGCCTCGGGTCCGCGATAGAACGCGCTGTGCGTCTGGGTGCCGGTGAACCGGTCCGCGCCGGGATAGAACGGCACGTACCGCCGCGACCACGTGCCGGTCGCGCTGATCACCGCGTCGGCGGTCCAGGTGCCCCGGTCGGTCTCGATGACGAACTCTCCCGCCCGGCCGGAGACTCGGCGGACGCGGACGGGACGCTCCACGGGGATGTCGTAACGCTCCTCGTAGCGCCGGAGATAGTCGA
>JAUNUL010000083.1 GCA_030538175.1 Propionibacteriaceae bacterium
ATGATCTGTGTCGCCGGATGCTGTCGGTGATCCAGCCTGCTGGGACCACTCCATGATCCAGGAGGTGTGATGACCATCGAAGCGGACCTGCTGTTTCGTCTGGTCGATGTCTTCGGGGTGTTCGCGAACGCGGTTCTCGGCGGAGCGGTCGCCCGCACCAAGGGGTTCGACGCGATCGGTTTCGCGATCCTCGCGATCTGTTCCGGTTTGGGTGGCGGGATGTTGCGCGACGTGCTGCTCGGCGTCGGCTTCCCGGTCGCGCTCACTGACCCGCTGTATCTCAGCTCGGCCCTCATCGGCGCTGCGGTGGCCTTCCTGTTGGACCTCGGCCGTGGTTGGGGCCGGCGCGCGCTTCTGCTCGGTGACGCCCTGGCGCTGGGGTGCTGGTCCGCAACCGGTGCCGCGAAAGCCCTTGGGGTCGGGCTCGCCTATCTGCCGGCCATCTTCTTGGGGGTCATCACGGCCGTCGGGGGCGGCATGCTGCGCGACATCCTGGTCAACCAGACGCCGTCGGTCTTCAACGGGCCGTTGTACGCCACCGTCTCCGTGATCGCGTCGACCGAGATGGTGGTTTTGCGGTCGCTTGATCAGTACGGGTTGGGCATGGGGTTGGCGATCATCACCGGTGGGGTCCTCGGACTGGTGTCCCGTTGGCGCCAGTGGACCCTGCCACCCGCAGCCCAATGGACGGTCCCGCGACCCCGCGTACGCAAGCTCTTCCGATCGCGCGCCCGTCCGCCGAAGGGTCGTCTCTTCTGAGACGCGGGTGGCTCGTCTCTTCTGAGGCGCGAACTCGTCTCTTCTAGCGTCGGGCTTCCAGACCTCGGCGGATCGCCTTGTCGACTTCGACGATGGCGAAGACGAGGACGCCTGCCAGCACTGGGAATGTCCAGTGGCTCAGGTCGACGACGGTGGTGCCGAAGGCGACTTGCATGAACGGGAGATACACGAACGCCAACTGCAGGGCGATCATCAGCCCGATGCAGAGCCAGGACACGGGGTTGGTCGTGAACAGTTCCTTGCGCAAGGAGCGGGCGCGGCTGAAGCGGGCGGCGAGCAGATAGCAGATTTGTCCGACGACGAGTGTGTTCACGGCGATGGTCCGGGATTCAGCTAGCCCGATCCCTTGCCCCTGGGCCAACAGGAAGGCCGCCATCGCCAGCCCGCCGATGAGGATCGACACATAGGCGATGCGCAGGACGGCTTCGGCGTTCAGCAAGGATTCCTTGGGGTCGCGCGGTGGACGGTCCATGATGCCGGGCTCCGGCGGCTCGAATGCCAGCGCGAGGCACAGTGTGATGGCGGTGATCAGATTGACCCACAGGACCTGCAGGGGTGTGATCGGCAACGTCATGCCGGCGAGCATCGCGGCGAAGATGACCAGGCCTTGGCCGCCGTTGGTCGGCAGCACGAACACGATCGCCTTCTTGAGGTTGTCATAGATGGTGCGACCCATGACCACCGCAGCGGCGATCGAAGCGAAGTTGTCGTCGGCCAGCACGACATCGGCGGCGTCCTTGGTGGCTTCGGTGCCTTTGATGCCCATCGCCACGCCCACATCGGCCTTCTTCAGTGACGGCGCGTCGTTCACGCCGTCGCCGGTCATGGCCACGACGTGGCCGTTGGCCTGCAGGGCGGTGACCAGACGCAGCTTGTGTTCGGGGCTGGTTCGGGCATAGATGTCGTGGTCCCGGACGATCTGGCGCAACTCCTCATCGGTTGCCCGCTCGAGCTCCGCGCCGGTGATCACCCGGTCGCCGATGCCCATTTCGGTCGCGATCGCCTTCGCGGTGTCGCCGTGGTCGCCGGTGATCATCTTGACGTCGATCCCCGCGCGGTGCACGCTCGCGATCGCGTCGGTTGCCTCTTGGCGTGGGGGATCGATGATCCCGTACAACCCGAGGAACACGAACCCGCCCGCGTCCACATCGTCCTGGGTGAGGGTCGTCGTTCCCTGGTCGGCGCGCCGTGCGGCCGCGGCGAGCACGCGGAGCCCCTGCGCCCCGAGCCGGTGCATCTCGGTCACCCAGCGGTCGCGATCCAGGGGCTCGGTCTCATCCAGTCCCGTGCCCTGGGTCGAACAACGATCGAGCAGCCGATCCGGGGCCCCCTTGAGATGGATGACCAGCTCATCGGGCCGGTGGACATGCCGGTCCAGCGTCGCCATGTATTTGTTTGCCGAGTCGAACGGCACGACCGCCAACCGGTTCTGGTCGCCCCCGGAGGCACCGGCCTTGAGTGCGAAGGTGCGTACGCCGCCGTCGGTCGGGTCGCCGGTGACCGCCCAGTCCTCGTCGCGCTGTTCGATGGAGGCATCGTTGGCGCGCTCGGCCACCTCCGCCATCGCGAAGAGGTCATGGTGGTCGGCCAGAGTCGCCGGCTCCCCGTTGGTGTGCGTGATGGTGCCGTTGTCGGGGGCATAGCCGGTGCCGGTGACCAGATACGTGTCGGCGGGCGTCACCACGGTCCGCAAGGTCATCTCGTTGCGGGTCAGGGTGCCGGTCTTGTCCGAGCAGATCGTGGTCACCGAGCCGAGTGTCTCGACCGATCCCATGCGGCGGGTGATCGCGTTGCGCTTGGCCATCCACTGGACGCCGAGCGCGAGGGTGATGGTCAGCACGGCCGGCAGACCCTCGGGGATCGCCGCCACCGCGAAGCTGATCGCGGCCATGACAAGCTCCGACCAGGGATAGCGGTGGACCAGACCGGCCACCAGCGCCATCGCCAGTGCCATCCCGACCGCAACGACCGCCAGGGTCTTCGAGAACGTCGTCATTGCCCGGGTGAGGGGGGTCTCCATGGCCTCCACCTCGGCCAGCATCGACGTGATCCGCCCGATCTCGGTGTCGATGCCAGTCCCGGTGACGATGCCACGACCGCTGCCGCTCACCGCAGTGGTGCCGGCGTACGCCATCGACGTCCGGTCACCGAGCACCGCCTCGGCCGGCACCTGGTCGGCGTCCTTCTCGGCCGGCACGGACTCACCGGTCAGCGCCGATTCCTCGATCCGCAGATTGGTGGCATCAGCGATCCGCAGGTCGGCAGGAACCCGGTCCCCGGCGGCCAGGCGGACGAGATCGCCGGGCACGACGTCCTCGGCGGGGATCACGGTCCAGGCGCCGTCCCGGCGTACTTTCGCCTCCAACCGCAACATGCCACGGATGCTCTCCAACGCATCCGCTGCACGGCCCTCCTGCACGAAGCCGACGATCGCGTTGATCAGCACGACGGCAACAATCACGATCGTGTCGAAAACCTGACCGAGGACCCCGGTGAAGACGGCCGCGGCGAGCAGCACATAGATCATCGGGTCGTGGAACTGCCGGAAGAATCGCTTGAGTGCGGTCTCCTGCTCGGCTTCGGGCAGCGCGTTCGCGCCGTGCCGGCTGAGCTGTTCCGCAGCGAGGGCCCTGCTCAGGCCATCCCGACCGCCGGGAGCAGTGGCATACACCTCCTCGACAGGCTGCGCATGGACGGGAAGTCCTTGGCTGGCAACGGAGCTCTCGGGAGACATGTTCCCTCTCGTGTCGGCGTTGTCCTGGCTGGGAATCAGCGAAGGGTGAAGTCGGTGATCAACCCGTCGCGCACCGTCACCTCAGCGATCGTGCGGCCCATGGGATCTGCCCCCGGGACGCGGACCTCCCACTGGACGGCATCGCGATACGTGCGCTTGCGGGTGAGGTTGATCGTCACGCGGGTCGGCAGGTCGTGGGTGAAGAACTGCTCCACGATCGCCACGTCCCTGGTCCGCGACTGCTGCCAGCCGGGCAGGGTGACCGACACCGTGCAGCCGAGCGCCACATGGTCGAGGATCCGATCGGCATCCCGTGCCTGCCAGGCAGCCTCGAAACTCGTCGCGGCGAGGAAATCCTCAGCCTGGGTCTTGCCTTGGTCGATCAGTTCACGCACGAAACGTGGGTCGCGGTTCAGCTTCGAGTTGTGTGACCACCGAACGGATCCGGCGGGTCGCTGCATCTCCAACAGCCGAATCGTCACTGGTCGCAGCCGCTCGGACTTGAGCTCACCGCGAGCGATGAGATCGTCCAGGATCTCAATCGAACTGATCTCCTGGAGCAGGGCCAGGTTGCTTGCCAACTCGCTTCGCCGTGTCGCGATCTCTGCGAGCGAGGTCGGCTCGTGATCGATCGACGTGGGGTTGACCTGGATGATCCAGACCTCGTCCGGGGCGGACTCCAACAGGGTCGACACCGGTGGGTTCTGCGCCATCTGGCTGTCGATCCACGACGTGTACTGCGTCGCGGACCGCAACAGGCTGGGGATCGCCGCGGCCTCCAGAACGGCATCCACATTGATTTCCCCGGCGCGGCTGCTGAACGTGCTCGACTTGCCCGACACCATGTCGACCGCGCCCAACAACAGCAGCGGGGCCCCGGGGGCGACCGCCAATTCGGACAGGCCGTCGAAGTCGATGACTGACCGCACCAGCGAACGGAGGTGTTCCGTGCTCCACGCGTAGAGGATGGAGTAATAGGGGCTGATGGTCGACGCGCCGAACTGTTCGGCGACCCGGGAGCCCCACAGCATCATGGAATTCAGTGCCCGCTCCACCGGCAGGGAGGTGGAGGTCGCGGACCAGAACCTCTCCAGCAATGCGCTCGCCCGCTCCGGTCGATCACGGACGAGGGTCGACCAGGCCACGAGCGCGCACACTGCTGCACCCGACGAGCCGCTGAGGCCGACGATCTCATAGTCGGACAGCACGTCGGATTCCATGTACCTGCTCAACACGCCAGCGGTGAAGGCCGTGTGGCTACCGCCGCCCTGGCAGGCGATCGCCACCTTGCGACGTTCGGTGGGTTCGCTCACCTCTCCAATGTACTGAAGGTCTCGTGCCGGGTTCGTCCGCACCGGCATCGGTGGAACTCCTCCCGCTGGGTCGGCGTACGTGCTCCGCGGGGGAGTGGAGGCAACTCAGGCAGGCTTGCGGGCCATCACGTACAAGCGATCGGTGGCGACCTCAAGTCCGGCCTGCGGGCCGCGAACATAGCGCTCCACCGTTTCCAGACCCGCCTCGCCAACCGCACGGAGCACAGCGTTTGGATTGTGCAGGACGAAGTCGAGGTTCACCGGGTGGCCCAGCAGTTCGTCGGTGTGCCGGATCTCGTTGCCGGCATGGAGGGCGAGCACGAGCCAGCCGCCAGGGGCGAGGACGCGGGCGAGGCTGGTGAGTGCGGTGGACAGCTCCGACTCGGCCAGGTGCACCAGGGCATACCAGGCCGTGATCGCCCCCCACGCGGCAGCCGTGGGCGGGCGCAGGAGTTTGGTCAGGTCGCCGGTCCGGAAGGTCACCTCCGGGTACGCCGCCTGTGCCGTTGCCACCATCTGGGGCGACAGGTCGAAGCCGGTGACGTCCGCACCGGCTGTCGCCAGCCAATGGGTCGTGTGCCCGGGCCCGCACCCGACATCGGCCACGGGGCCCGGCGCCTGGGTCGCGATTCGCCTCAGCAGCCAACGATCGAAGGGTTTGTGATCGAGCTCGCCGCCGAACTGCGCCAAGTACGCCTCAGCCACGGCGTCATAGGCCTCGATCACGCGGGCATCCCGTGCTGCGGCACCGCCGGCGAGCACGCTGTCTCGATCCGGGGCAGGAGTGGCGGGGGCGCTCTCCTCACTCTCGGATGAGCCCAGGAGATGGACCCACCGGTGGTCATGCTGGCCCACCTTCCGGTCGAGCTGGCGGACCAGCGGCACCGACCGACCGGCGAGCTGATGGAGACAGTCCTCGACCGCGCCACGGTCACCGAACGGGTGCAGACGCTCGGTGCGAGTCTTGAGCTCACCCGGTGCTTGGGCCCCGCGCAGCAACAGGACGGTCAGGATTGCTGCCTCATCCGGAGCGAGGCCCAGTCGATCGGTCAGCAGTTGGTGATATTTCAGCGTCCGTGCCGGGCGTCCGGTCCAGACCACTTTGATCAGCTCGCGGTGTTTCAGGTCCTGCAGCTGGGTTTCCAGGTCGTGGTCGGTGTAGTCGGTCACCGGGTCGCGGTTGCTGGTTTGGTTGCAGGCGGTGCGGACTGCGTTGAGGCTCAACGGATAGCTCCCGGGCACCGTGCGCTGTTTCTCCATCAGTGCACCGAGGATCCGCTGGTCCACCGGTGAGAGGTCGGGCAGGGATTGGGCAGGCGGGGAGTGATCGGGGAGTGGGTGGCCGGCATTCTGCGACTGGTGGTCGGGCACACAGCGAATCTATCGCTCAACGGACCGCGGGCACCTGGGAAGCCGAGCAATCCGTCGGAGATGGCAGTGGGCCCCACCCGGATCGCGGATGGGGCCCACACTGGTCTCAACAACGGAATATCAAGGGCTATTCCGTCACGCGCGGCCACCCAGACGGGCCATGATCTCGTTGAAGGTGGCCGAGGGGCGCATGACCGCCATGGTCTTGTCGAAGTCCGGGCGATAGTAGCCGCCGATGTCGGCCGGCTCGCCCTGGACCGCGATCAGTTCCTCGTTGATCTGCTGAGCGTTGTCCTCCAGCGCGGCTGCGATGGGCTGGAACGCCTTCGCCAGCTCGGGATCGGTTTCCTGCCGAGCGAGCTCCTTGGCCCAATAGAGGGCGAGCCAGAAGTGGCTGCCGCGGTTGTCGATCTGACCCAGCTTGCGGGCCGGCGACTTGTTTTCCAGCAGCAGTTTCTCGGTGGCCTTGTCGAGCGCATCGCCGAGCACTGCCGCACCCTCGTTATCGGTGGTCTCGGCCAGGTGCCGCAGGCTTTCTGCCAGCGCCAGGAACTCACCGAGGGAATCCCACCGCAGATAGTTCTCCTTGACCAACTGCTGCACGTGCTTGGGCGCGGAACCGCCGGCACCGGTCTCGAACAGGCCACCCCCAGCCATCAGGGGCACGACCGACAGCATCTTGGCCGATGTGCCCAACTCGAGGATGGGGAACAGATCGGTGTTGTAGTCCCGGAGCACGTTGCCCGTCACCGAGATGGTGTTGAGCCCCTTGCGCATGCGGAACAGTGCATGCTCACACGCGTCGGCCGGGTGCATGAACAGGATGCGCAGGCCCTCGGTGTCATGCTCGGCCAGATAGCGCTTCACGATCCGCTTCAACGTCCGGTCATGGGCGCGGGAGCGGTCGAGCCAGAACACGGTTGAGTCGCCGGTCGCGCGGGAGCGGGTGACCGCCAGCTTGACCCAGTCGCGAATCGCGGCATCGGTGGTCGTGCACGCCCGCCAGATGTCGCCCGGATCGACAATGTCGTCCATCAACACATCGCCGGCGGAGTTGAGCACCTGGATGGTGCCATGGAACGGGATCTCGAACGTCTTGTCGTGCGAGCCGTATTCCTCGGCCTTCTGGGCCATCAGGCCAACGTTGGCGACCGAGCCCATCGTGCGCGGATCCAACGCACCGTTCTCGCGGCAATCCTCGATGACCGCCTGATAGACCTCGCCATAGGACGAATCCGGCAGCACCGCGAGTGTGTCGTCCTCCTCGCCGTCCGGGCCCCACATGTGACCCGAGTTGCGGATCATCGCCGGCATCGACGCGTCGACGATGACATCGCTCGGCACATGCAGGTTGGTGATGCCCTTGTCCGAATCGACCATGGCCAGGCGCGGACCCTTGGCCAGGGCCTCGTCGAACGCCGCGCGGATGTCCTCACCCTCGGGCAGGTCCTTGAGCTTCTCGAAGATGCTGGCCAGGCCGTTGTTCGGGTTGATGCCGGCGGCCTCCATCACGTGGCCGTATTCCTTGAAGACGTCAGTGAAGAAGACGCGGATCACATGGCCGAACATGATCGGGTCGGAGACCTTCATCATGGTGGCCTTGAGGTGGACGGAGAACAGGACGTTCTCCTGGCGGGCGCGACGGATCTGTCGCCGCAGGAACGCCTTGAGTGAGCCGACTGCCATGAAGGTCGAGTCGACAACGTCGCCCGCCTGGACCGGCAGCGACTCCAGAAGCACTTCGACCTTGCCGAGGGGAGAGACGAGCTGGACGGTCAGGACGTCGTCCTGGGTCATCACGATCGTCTGCTCGTTGCCGTGGAAGTCGTCGTCCTTCATGTGGGCGACGTTGGTGCGCGACTCTGGGTCCCAGGCACCCATCCAGTGCGGATGCGCCTGGGCATAGCGCTTGACCGCGGCGGGGGCGCGCCGGTCGGAGTTGCCCTCGCGGAGCACGGGGTTGACCGCGGAACCCTTGACCGCGTCATAGCGGGCCCGGATCGCCTTTTCCTCGTCGCTCTTGGGGTTGTCCGGGTATTCCGGCAACTCATAGCCCTGGGCCTGCAGTTCGGCGATGGCCGCGCGCATCTGCGGCACCGATGCCGAGATGTTGGGCAGCTTGATGATGTTCGCGTCCGGGGACTGGGTCAGTTCACCCAGCTCGGCCAAGGCGTCATCGACGCGCAGATCCTCGGGCAGTTCGTCACTGAACGCGGCGAGGATGCGGCCGGCCAACGAAATATCGCGGACCTCGACGTTGACCCCGGCCGTGGATGTGAACGCATCCACGATCGGCTTGAAGGAGTAGGTCGCCAGCAGCGGTGCTTCATCGGTCAACGTGTAGATGATCTTGGGCATCCAGTCCTCCTCTGTCCCGCGGAAAGCGGGGTCGTCTCCCCGCGAGCCTATCGAACCAGCCTGCACGCCGCCGGAACAGTGGGGAAGGTCAGCGGCCCTTGACTGCGCAGGACTGCTGGGTGCCGACGGCGCCACCGAACTCCCGACCGCCGAAGATGTTGGACTTCACATAGTCGTAGTAGGCCGCGTGCTGGTTGGAGTCGAACGGATTGTCGGCCGCGCAGCGGGCCACGTAGTAGCCGACCGCGTCGGCGAAGCTCTCGGTCGAGTTGGAGCCATAGGAGCTGACTGGGCCCTTGGCCGTCCAGACCTTGTTGTACGCCTGCCAGTACGCCGGCTCGCTGTGCCGGTCGGCGTTCAGCGAGTGCGCCAGCTCGTGGATGATCAACCGGACCAATCGGCCCCGGTCGCCGTCGGCGTACCCCTGACGGAACTTCTCGAAGTCGAGTGTGAGCGTCTTGGTGCGCGTCAGGCCATAGTCACCCCAGGCCCAGGAGCGCGTGGGCAGGGAGCTGATCTCCAAGCCGCCACCGTTGCCCGCCTTGACCCGATCCAGATAGTCGGTGCAGTCGACGGCATCCAGCGTCTCCGCGAACAGCTTCACGACCGGCCGGTAGTCGTTGGCGCGCCACTGCGGTCCGGTGAGTTCGAAACCCCACTGACGCTGCGCGCCATCAGCGATCTGGGCGGCGCTCATGTCATCGGTGATCCGGAAGTCGATCGAGCACGGCTGCGGGATCCCGGCCACGACCGAGATCTCGTTCAGTGACTGGGACGTCACCGGCGGCACGGTGACCTCGGTGACCGGAGCCTGGGCGACCGGGGCGGCAGGTTTCGGGACCGCGACCTCCTTGGTCACCTCGTCGGCGGCCAGGGAGGGCACCGCGGAGGCGATGACCGGCAGCACATGGGGTGCGATCGCCGTGATGCCGACGACGATCGTGGCCAGGCCGCCGACCATGAAGCCCAGATGGGGACGGCGCGCTCGGGCCGGCAGGTGGTGGATGTCCGCCCCCCGCTGCCGCGGGACGATGCGATGTTCGGTCGTGGGGTCATCGGACAAGGCGCGGGCAGGTCGGGGATCGTCCGCAGGGGAGCCGCCATCCCCGGCATCTGCCGTATTGGACTCTGCATCCGCCGTATCTGCAGCACTGGACTCGGCATCCGCGGCATCTTCGTCTTCCGCGGTCAGCCCGGAGTCGGCCTGCGAGTCCGGTGCGGGGTCCGGGTCAGGGTCGGGATCGTCGTCCTCAGCACTCTCTGGTGCCGGGGTGGGGTCGGCCATCGCCTCGTCGATCCACGCACGACTCGGAGCAGCGTCGATCTCCTCAGGGGCGGGATCGGGAGCAAAAC